>NZ_RBLT01000107.1:0-1148 GCF_003989315.1 Microbacterium sp. HSID17254 | reverse complement strand
GCCTGCAGCACATCGGGTTCACCGTCCCGCCCCAGGCCGACGCGGGCTGGCTCGGCGAGGTCGGACCCGGCCCGTCCTACCTGGACGAGGGATCCGGCGGCCCGGAGAACGACTTCACCAACCGCAACATCGCGTTCATGACCTACAACCTGATGCACCTCGCCTCGATGATCCGGGGCGCGGGCGGGTTCCCGGCCTACGGCAACCAGCGCACGGCCTGGGACGCCGGCACCCACCCCCGGCACACCAACCCCGAGTACCGCTGACGCGGGCGACGGGCGACCACGGAGAGAGACCCCCACATGATCGTCGTCACCGACAACCGCTCCGCGAACCGGTTCGAGGCCCACGACGGCGAGACGCTCGCCGGCGTCGCCGCCTACGCCCGCACACCGGAGCTCGTCGCCTTCGTACACACCGAGGTCGACCCGGCCTTCGAGGGGCGCGGGGTGGGAGCGGCGCTGGCCCGCGAGGGCGTCGCGTCGGCACAGGCCGAGGGGCTGCGGGTGCTCGCGATCTGCCCGTTCATCGCCGCCTGGCTGGCACGCCGTCCCGAGCTCGGCCACCTCGAGTACGGGGCGACCAGCACGGGCAGCGACTGACCGGTCGCCGACACCACAGCCGCAGGCCGGAGGTCAGGACGGGCCGCGTCACCGCCGGGACCGGGAACGCGATCCCGGTCCCGCCGACCCACGAGGAGACCGATGAGCAGCACGACGACGAGCTGGCCGAGCCTGCGCGTGGCGGACGGGACCGCCACCCGCGAGACCCTGCACATGTGGACCCAGATCGTGGGCAAGATCCGCATGGCGCACGCCCCGCTGCTCAACCACTGGTGGCAGGTGACCCTGTACCCGAGTCCGCGCGGCCTGACGACGTCGGCGGTCCCGTACGGCACCGGGGCCTTCGAGATCGAGCTCGACCTGCTCGGCCATCGGCTCGAGGTCCGCAGCACCGACGGCGGCGCACCCGGCTTCGCCCTGACCCCGATGCCGGTCGCCGAGTTCTACAGCACCGTCCTGGACGTGCTCGGCCGTCCCGGCTCCCCCGCGCCGATCCGGCCGCACCCCCCCTCGGTCGCCCCGGCGATCCCGTTCGCCGAGGACCTGCCCCACCCCTCCTTCGCCGGCCCGGCGGCCACCCGGTTC
>NZ_RBLT01000106.1:0-1156 GCF_003989315.1 Microbacterium sp. HSID17254 | reverse complement strand
TGCGCTGATCCGCTACCTCGACGGCTGGTACAACCCGCGCCGGATCCAGGCCCGCCTCGGAGGGCTCGCACCCGACGAGTACGAAGACGACTATCGTCGCGCCCAGCGCGGCGCCGACAGGTAACCCACACTACGGCAAACCGGGGGAAGCTCAGGTGAGCAGCTCGACCAGCAGGCTGCCATCCGCACCACCGAGATCAGCAACCACACGCCCGGGCGGGAGCCGATACTCCTCGAACATGCCCGCCCGCAGACCTCGGGTGATATCGGCCATGGCCTGGCTGAACAGCTGCGCCCGGTCAGGATGCCGGTGAAGCCACTCCCAAAACGGCGCACCGAGATACCGCTCCCCACAAGGGGTATCGGTCCGCACGCTGTGACCGAGCCCGGAGAATGGCAGGTAGTTGATCTGTGTCCACATCCGCACCAGCCGGGCCTGCGAAGCCGGATGAGTCTCCGACAACAACGCCCCCGCCTCGGTAACCCCGAACCGACCGGCCTCATCGAGAGTGAGCACTCCCACCGGAACCAACGTCCGCAACAGACGAGCCAACCGATCCGGCCGAGTACCCGTCCGCTCCGCAAGATCACCCACCGTGGTGGGGCCTTCCTGCTCCAAGCAGGTGGCAACCCCGGTATCGACGACCACGGACAGCGCCTGAGAGATCTGGAACCCCGTCGACAACTGCACGATCAGCATGCCCGGCGACACCATCGACATATCACAGCGTGACGACATACCCCGCCACTGTCCTCACCCCAGCGCAACATCACCAGCCGACATTCGAAGGACACCCCGCCGCCGAATGCTCCAGTGAAGCTGCACCCGGTTGGCCCACGAGCACCTACCAGCCAGACCAACCGCTACAGGCTGTCGACGGCACGGTGAACTGACCCCTCGCCACCCCGCCCGCCGTCAGCGACCCCGAGCCAGCCGACCGTCGCCCTCGGCACGCTATGGGCTGCAGACCCAACGGCCTGGACCCATCCCAACAAGTCAGAGACACCCCCTGGTCAGGTTCGGCGTAGCATGCCGGGTGTGTCCGATAGATCTGATCCGATGGGCACCGATGACATCCTGGTCATCGCCTCCCAGGAGTTCACCCGCCGCGGCAAGGACCTCTACCAGGCCTCGTATGCGTTGATGAGCTACTTC
>NZ_RBLT01000105.1:0-1161 GCF_003989315.1 Microbacterium sp. HSID17254 | reverse complement strand
CGCGCGAGACGGACCCGCGCGGCCAGCCCGATCGGCGGCTCCAGCGGCGGGAGCGGTGTCATCGCCGCGTAGTCACCCTCGAGCAGATCGACCGGGCGCCCACCCCGCGCGCGGACGGTTCGGGCGTTCGCCCTGGTCAGCCAGTCGCCGACCTGCTGGTTGAAGTCAGCCGGGGAAGCGAAGCGGCGTCCGGGCAGGAACGAGGTCTCGCAGTAGACGCTGCTGCGCTCGACCAGCCCTTTGCACTCCGGGTCTCGTGGCGGAGCCAGCTGGATCCTCGTGGCCAGGGTGCCGGCGAACGCCGCGGCCGGGGCCGAGACCCGGCCGGTCCCGCCGATCGCGGACTCCCGGTCCCAGACCAGGGTGCGGGTGACCCGCCCGACCTCGCTGATCAGCTGCCACATCCCCGACAGGATGTCTCCGGCCTGACGCGAGGGGATCATCGTCGCGGACAGGAACCGCGAGTAGCCCAGCGTCATCACCAGCACCGGTAGGACCCGTTCCTGCCCGGCCCCGACGGGGATCGTGGGCTCGGGGAACCACAGGTCGCACTGGGTGATCTCGCCTGGTGCATACACGACTCGGTCGACCGGGTCGATCCCCAGATACTCCGGGCGGATTTGGCGGATCCGGTCCTTGAGCACGGTCAGCGAGTGCGCCCACCCGATCCGCTCGGCGATCACCGTGGCCGGCATCCGCGGGAACTGCGCCAAAAGGGCTCGCACCTGCGGCTCGACCGCATCGGCCAGCGACCCTCGCGGGCCTCTTTCCCATTTCGGTGGGCCCGGCGCCCGCAGCGCGGAGCGCACCGTATTGCGGGCCACCCCCAGCCGGCGGGCGATCTCCTTGATCGGAACACCCTCCGCCCGATGTAGACGACGGATCTCGGCCCAGTCCTCCACCGACAACACCCCCTCAGCGTCGTCCAGAATGGGTCAATCCCAATCCGACGTCCGGGGGTCAGTCTCCGGCCGTCGTCGACAGTTGCCTATTACGATTTCACGTTCAGTGCGCCGAAGTCGGTGTCGGTGTACGAGGCAGCGCTTCGGGCTACGGGAAACGTTGAGATGGCGGGTGCGGTTTCCGCTGCGCATGGCCGTGCAGTCGGTATCGCGATCGAGTACGCGGAGTCGCGGATCGCTTTCACACGGACGGGATGGC
>NZ_RBLT01000104.1:0-1196 GCF_003989315.1 Microbacterium sp. HSID17254 | reverse complement strand
CGGCGAGGTGCTCGGCGCCCAGAAGCTGTCTGCTGACCAGGCTGCGGTTAGTGCTGGGGTGCTGGGGTCCGGGCGGACAGTGGACGTGCTGGTCGGGCCGGCGGGCACCGGGAAGTCGCACACCGTCGGCGCACTGTCGGCTGTGTGGGCGGGTGAGCACGGTGGGCGGGTGTTGGGCTTGGCGACCGCGGAGATGGCCGCGCGGAACCTGGCCGAGCTCGGCCTGGAGGGGATGAACGCCGCACAGTGGCGGCAGCGGTTCCTACCGGACCCGAGCACCGGTGAGGTTCGTGATCGGCTGCACGCCGGGGACCTGGTGGTCGTCGACGAGGCCGGCATGAGCACCACCGCCGAGCTGGTCGAGATCAGTGACGCCGCCGCGGCGGCCGGGGCCAAGGTGCTGCTGGGCGGCGATCACCACCAGCTCCAGCCGGTCGGCGCGGGCGGCATGTTCGCCCACCCCGCCGCCCAGGACGGTGTCCTCGAGCTGGACACGGTCCATCGGTTCCGCCACGCCTGGGAGGCCGAGGCGTCGCGGCAGTTGCGTGTGGGCGACGTCGACGCCGTGGCGGCCTATGCCGATCGGGGGCGGGTGCGGACGGGCACGGTGGAGGAGAAGAGCGGGCACTCCGTGCGCGGGCACAGGGCCGACCTGCTCGACGGCAAGGACGGCCTGCTCATCGTCGGAACCGAACGGACGGCAGCGGGGATGTCGAGGCAGGGTCACGAGAGCCGCGTCGAGCTCGGAAGGGGACCCGCTGAGCCTGTTGCCACGGTGACGGTCGGCGGGGTCGAGAACGACATCGGGGTCGGGGACCTGATCCAGGCGACCCGCAACGACCGGCGACTGCGCGTGGATCCCGCGCCGGACGGGACCGTTGGCGAGGTCCTGAACAAGGAGCGCTACACCGTCATCGGTCTTAGCCCCGACGGCGCGATCCTGGCCCGAGAACAGCGCGGCGCGGTCGCGCACCTGACCCCCGAGTACGTCAAGAAGCACGTCATCCTCGGATACGCCGTCACCGCCTACGCGGCCCAAGGCGTCACCGTCGATGTCGGGCGCGGCCCGCTCGACCGCGACGCGGCCCGCGAGTCGGCGTACGTGCCGAACAGCCGCGGGACGGAGAACAACCTGCGGTACCTGGTCACCGAGCAGCCCACGGACGGGTCACACCACCGGCGCCACGCGGACCACC
>NZ_RBLT01000103.1:0-1196 GCF_003989315.1 Microbacterium sp. HSID17254 | reverse complement strand
GACGAGGTGGGCGCTCAAGTAGCGGATGGCAGCACCGGCTGCGGCACCGAACTATCCGGGGCGAACGTGGCCGGGATGGTGCGTCGCCAGGTCCGCGACATCCCGACCATCCGCCCGGTCGTGGTCGAGCACCGGCTGCACCAGAAGCGGTGCGGCTGTGGCGCGACGACGACCGCGGCCGCTCCGGCCGGGGTGGGCGCGGCGGCGGTCTACGGGCCGAACCTGCGTGCGCTGGCGGTGTACCTGCTGGTGTTCCAGCACGTTCCGGTCGCTCGCACCGCTCAGTTGATCGCCGACGTGACCGGGGCGCGCCCGTCGACCAGCTGGATCAGCTCGGTGCTGACCACCGTGGCCGAGCTGCTGGTCGACGTCGAGAAGCTGATCAAATCTCTGATCGTGCTCGCGCACGTGATCCACGTCGACGAGACCAGCAGCAACATCAACGGGGCCCGGTGGTGGCTGCACGTCGCGGGCACCGAGAAGTTGACCGCCTATCACCTGCACCCCTCCCGCGGACGCGCCGCTGTGGCCGAGTTCGATGTGCTGCCCGCGTTCAGCGGAACCGTCGTGCATGACGCGCTGTCGGTCTATGACGCCTACCCGCAGGCCCGGCACGCCCTGTGCGGGGCGCACCTGGCCCGCGAGCTGGTCGCCGCCGGCGAGACGCACCCCGACCAGGACTGGCCAGAGCAGGCACTACGCGCCCTGCACGGGCTCAACACCGCCGCCCACCAGGCCCTCGAGCAGCACCGGTGGGCGATCCCAGCCGAGATCGTCGACCCCCTGCGCGACTCTGGGCGCCACGCGCTGCTGGGCGGGCTCGCCGAGCACCGCCGCGGGCCCGGGCGCCGACAATCCAAGACCCGTAACCTGCTCGAACGCCTGCGCGACCGTGACGACCAGGTGCTGCTGTTCGCGCGCGACCTCGCCGTGCCGTTCACCAACAACCAGGCCGAACGCGACGTCCGACCGACCAAGACCCAGCTCAAGATCAGCGGCTGCCACTGCTCGGAGATCGCCGCGCAGCAGTGGCTACGGATCCGCGGGTACATCTCCACCGGCACCAAATACGGCGACGACATCCTCACCGCACCACGCGACGCCCTCACAGGACACCCCTGGTCACCGCCCCAAGCAGCACCCACCTGAATGCTTACAGTGGCACATCCGTTCACGGGGCACCTCGTCGCGCAGCT
>NZ_RBLT01000102.1:0-1208 GCF_003989315.1 Microbacterium sp. HSID17254 | reverse complement strand
GCCACACCCGCGGCTCGCGCAGGGACACCTCGTCGTAGATCGAGATGTCGTCGCGCTCGGTCAGCGACGGGTGCCGGTGCGCGAACTCCGCGGGGTTCCAGGACCACCGGAACCGGGTGCCGACGGCGCGGAACGTCGGCGTCCAGCGCTAGGCGCGCACCGTCCACGGGGCGACGGCGTCGAACGCCAGCGTCGCCGCGGGGGTGCCGGACACGACCCGGTCGACGGTGGCGTGCACGGCCTCGGCCGGGACGTACATGAACAGGCCCTCGGCGACGAGGAGCGTCGGCAGCGTCGGGTCGACGGCGGACCACCCGTCGTCGTCGGTGACGGCGCCGGAGATCTGCTCGCTGTTGCCGGGGAGGTCGTAGAGCCGGCGCCGGACGGCCATCACCTCGGGCTGGTCGACGTCGACCCAGCGGCACGTCGAGGGGACCCCGACCCGCAACGGCCTGCTGTCCAGACCGCATCCCAGGTGCAGGACCTGCCCGGTGGGCTCGTCGGCGAGGAACTCCCGCGTCCAGCCGTCGAGGGTCGCGGCGCGGCAGACGATGGCCGAGACGTCTCCGGTGAGCTGCCAGAGGCCGTGGACGTCGTGCTCGATGTGCTCCCAGACGGGCTCGGCCCACGGGTCGCCCAGGATCGGACGCCGGGACCGGGCATCCTGACGCCGCATGTAGAGGGTCATCAGCAGGGTCGCCGCGGCGCCCCGGAGGTCGACCTTCTCGGTGCTCGTCATGAGTCCCTCCCGCCCTGGCTACGCTGTCGCGGCGCCCCCGTAGCCCAACGGCAGAGGCAGGCCCCTTAAAAGGGTCCCAGTGTCGGTTCGAGTCCGACCGGGGGCACCCTGCTACCACCCCGAGACTACGCCCCCGACCAGGGTTTTCGCCCCGCGAGGCATCGAGGTGGCCGTCCGGCTGCGACCGGCGGGAGCCGGTGCCCACCGGGTGGCTGTGTCGACTACGCCGGAGATCGTACGGTCCCCCGAGCCGGCGGTGAAGCAGCCTCGTCGGCGTCGAGAGCCTTCTTCCGAGCTGCCTGCCACACCCGGCAGTAGGCGGTGACCCGTCGGGAGCGTATCGCCGCGCACCCCGTGGAACATCCGGCCGGCGGCCGCCCGCATCGACCTCGCCGGACACCACGGCGACGGAACCCCCGGCACATGCGTGTGGATCCCCGTCGCCGATGTCCGGGCGCGGCACGAGGAG
>NZ_RBLT01000101.1:0-1209 GCF_003989315.1 Microbacterium sp. HSID17254 | reverse complement strand
AACGGCAAGTACGACGACGAGGTGCACGACTGCACGCCGTCGCTCGACGTCCTAGCCGACACAGCACGTGTCGCAGCTGACGGAATGATGAGTCCGACCCAGCCGAGCAACGCCTCGCTCCGAGCTCTTCGGCTACTGATCGAGCAGGTCGCGGTCATCGAAGACGAACTGGAGCTTCCTCGACGGGAGCTCCACGGGATGGTTCCCGGGGTGTATCGACGTCCGCTGTCCGGCATCGCGCGCTACAAGATGGCGGAGCTCGAGGAGTACGGGGTCGGTGACGGTGACGTGCCGCCTTTTCCGTTCCTGGCGCCTCTGCCCTTGGCCGCGGCGGTCGAGGAAGCATGGTTCAGCGGGCAGACGCTAACCGACCATCAGCCCAGCGCGCCGATCGCCGACGCATACCGGCGCATCGCGCTGCATTTGGATCTCGCTGCCGGCGTAGCACGGAGTGACGAGCTCGCAGCGTGGCCGCCGTTGGAGACGGTTACCCCGGAGACGGTCACGGTGGGTGCGGGGGAGAGGTAGGCGTGGCGAAAAAGAAGGACTTCGGCGAGATGGAGCGCGGCCGGGTGGCCGGTCCCGGAGCTGCGATGGCACGCGATGCGATGCGAACCCGCCTCGCCACGCCGCCGAGCAAGCTAGCGCTTGACCAGCTCCAGGTGAACCCGTTGAATCCACGCGACCACAATCGCGACGAGGACGTCGAAGAGCTGGCAGAGACGATGCGCAGACATGGCCAGCTGCAGCAAGCTCAAGTCATCGCGCGCGAGGACTTCCTGCGAGCTTTCCCCGACACCGCCGAGCGGCTGACCCCCGCGCCGTGGGTGGTCTTCATCGGGAACCGACGACTGTTAGCTGCCGGGCTAGCTGGCCTCGCCACCCTCGATGTTCGAGCTCCCGAGTGGATCGGGACGCCGGAGGAGATCGAGAGCCGGGTACTGATCGAGAACCTGCAGCGCTCCGATCTGCCGCTGCTCAAGGAGGCCGAGTTCCTCCAGCGACAGGTAAACCGTGGACAGAGCTTGCGCAAGGTAGCAGCCGAGATCGGGAAGTCGCTTGGCTACGTCCAGCAGCGTGTAGGGTTGCTCCAGCTGATTCCTGAGCTGCAAGGCCTGCTTCAGCAGGGGGAGCTGCGCTTCAAGATCGCCAGAAGCCTGTACCCACTCGGTGCCGAGGAGCAGGCTGTCGTATATCGGAGTGGCACAC
>NZ_RBLT01000100.1:0-1222 GCF_003989315.1 Microbacterium sp. HSID17254 | reverse complement strand
ACATCCTGGTGCTGTAGAGCGGCTCAGGCGTATACCGGGTATACGCCTGAGGACCCCGACGGCGGTGTGCAGGGCACGTCGCCAGCCGTCGGCCTCGGCACCCCACCGAGGTGAGTCCCGACGATGGCCCCGACGACGGATTGGTCTGGCGCTCTGGTTGCGCAGGTCGAGTCTGACGGTCGTATACCCGGTATACGCGCGCCGTTGAGATCGTCTGTGCGATGTGGGGCCCGCGCGATGACCTGCTTCCTGTCCGGCGTGCCCTCGCCGGCTGAGCACTCGCACTCGGTACAGTTCCGAGGTCCGACCCAACTAGTCGATTGCGGGAGAACATGCGGGAGAGCTCTATGGTCGCGCGACCTAACGAGAACGGTGAGCAGGTACTGCTTGCCTATAGGCCCGTTCAGTTCACCCTCGACCAGACGGCGCGGGCGATGAACGCGGTCATCGACCCGCATCTTCGGAAGCTCAACGCTCGTTCACGAGTAGGACGCAGCAGAGTGCGTGAGGTTCCCCGCCTCATCGTCACCGACGGCTGGCCACCTGGTTTCAGCGCCGACCCCGACCGGGTCGCCTACTGGCGCGCCTGGCTCCTCAGCAACGGTATCTTCACCGACGACTCGCAGTGAGATCGAATCCTGGCGTGCCCCCCAAGACTGCCCCGGCCCATGCAGCACTGACCCCCCCCCGCATCACCGCCGTCCTCAATCAGAAGGGCGGCGTCGGGAAGACTGGCCTCACAGCCGGCACCGGCGGCGCCCTGTGCGAACGGGGACGCCGGACTCTTCTCATCGACCTCGACCCACAGGGCCACCTCACAACCGAGGCGCTCGGGCTGGATGAGGCAGACCCCAGCAAGCCGAACCTGGCCGCCGCGCTGGCCGCAGAGCTCCCTGGCCCCACCAGTGCACTCGTCGTGCGGCACTCACAGTCTGAATCTGGCGGCTGTCTCGATGTCCTCCCGCACTGTGTGTCGATGTTCCTGGTGGTGCGCAAACTGCACGCGGCCCGCTCACCCGAACACCGGCTGACCCGCGCCCTTCAGCAACTCGACGGCATGTACGACCACGTGCTGATCGACTTCCCCCCGTCGCTCGACGTCCTAACCGACACAGTACCTGTAGAACATCACGGGATGCTGCTTCCGACCACCGCGATACACCCCTCGCTCCCACCCCTCCGGCCACTGATCGAGCAACGTCCTGTCCTCTACGACGCACCT
>NZ_RBLT01000009.1:0-154268 GCF_003989315.1 Microbacterium sp. HSID17254 | reverse complement strand
CGCCGTGTCGTCGAGCTCCACCCCGCCGATCGCGACGCACGGCAGCGCACTGCGCGCGGCGAACGCGGCGAAGCCGTCGATGCCGAGCGGGGCCGGGTGGTCGGGCTTGGTGCGCGTGGGGCGGATCACGCCGACCCCGAGGTAGTCGACCGTGCCGGGCGGCAGCGCGGCGACCTCCTCGAGGTGCGCGGAGGTGTTCGCGGTCAGCCCGATCAGGGCCTCCGGGCCGAGGAGCTCGCGCGCGCGGAGCACCGAGGCGTCCGCCTGACCGAGGTGCACCCCGTCCACCCTGGCGCCGCGACGACGGGCCTCGACGGCCGCATCGAGGCGATCGTTCACGACGAGCAGCGCGCGACCGTCGATGGCCGCGGACAGAGCGAGGAGCTGCACGACGGTCTCCTCGTCCGTCGCCTCCTTGTCGCGCAGCTGCACGATGCGGACGCCGCCGGCCACCGCTTCGCGGACGGTCGCGACCACCCCGCGTGCGCCGCACAGCGACCGATCGGTGACGAGGTACAGGGACAGGTCGACGGTCATCGGGTCTCCTCCTCGACGCGGGCGCGGTCCCGGAGATCCGCCGGGGTCACGGCGGACAGCGCATCGAGCAGTCCGACGGCGAAGCTGCCCGGTCCGCGGGAGGCCTCCGCCGCCTGCTCGGCCGCGACCGTGTAGACGAGGGTCGCCGCGGCCACCGCCGTCAGCGCATCGGTCCCGGTACCGCGGGACGCCCCGAGGAAGGCCGCCATCACGGCCCCCAGCGCGCAGCCGCCGCCCGTCACCCGCGTGAGCAGCTCGTGCCCGTTGGCGATGCGGATCACCCGTTCCCCGTCGGTGAGGAGGTCGACCGGGCCGGAGACGGCGACCACGGAACCGTGCCGGTCGGCGAGCTCCCGCGCCGCCGCTGCCGCCGCCTCGGTACCGTCCGTCGCGTCGACACCGCGGCCGCCGCTGCTGTGCCCGGCGAGCGCGAGGATCTCCGACGCGTTGCCGCGGATGGCGGTCGGGCGCCGCGCGGCCAGCTCCTGGGCCAGTGCCGTCCGCACCGGGAGCGTGCCGATCGCGACGGGATCGAGCACCCACGGCGTGGCGGCGGCGAGTGCTCCGGCCACGGCTCCCCTGCTCGCCTCCCGCTGCTCCGGGGTCGGCGTCCCGAGATTGACGAGGAGCCCCGAGGCGGCACCCGCGAACGGTCCGGCCTCGCCGACGATGTCGACCATCGCCGGCGCCGCACCGAGCGCGAGCAGCACGTTGGCGGTGAACCCCGTCACGACGGCGTTCGTGAGGCAGTGCGTCAACGGCGGCGCAGCCCGGACCTCCTCCCGCAGCCTTCCCGCCGTGACGGCGAGGTCGAGGACGGATTCCGGACGCACAGGATCGCTCATTGCGACATCCCTTCGCTAGTACGAACTAGATCAGGTTCGACGGGTGTGATCTCAGCCGCGGATGCGGCACCCCGTGTCACTGCCTCGCAGTCTAGCGAGCGAAGGCGTCGAGGAGCGCCCGCTCCTCCGTCCGCGTGAGTCCGGCGCGGCGCTCCCGGTCCACGCCCCGTTCGCGCTCGTCCGCCACGACGCGTTCCACCGTCTCGTCGAGGGGCCGGAGCCTGCCTCCGTTGCGCCGGTACCGCGCGTTCGAGCGGGTCATGAATCCGCTCATCTCGTGCGGCAGCCACAGCGGGAGCGAGCGCGGCCCCGCCCAGTACGCGACACCCTCCGCGACGAGACGCTCCTCCGTGCCGACGATGACCGGACCGGTGTGCCCGGTGGAAGCGCGCACCGTACGCAGCACGTCCTCCAGGTCGCGCACGTCGCCGATCGCGTTGACGGCGCCGGTGACGGTGGCGGACACGACGAAGGCGGCGACGTCCTCGACGTCGATGACCTCGCCTGATGCCGCGCGGGCTCGGCGCCGTCGCGGAGGCCGGCCCCGAAGCGGTCAGGGGACGACGATCTCGTCGAGGCCGTCCAACACAGGATCGACGACTCGGGGGAAGGGCCTCCGCTCAGAGCGGAGCCACATAGGCCACCCCGCGAGCACAGGCCCTCACGCGTTGGAACGACGCGATGGCCGCGACCGCGTGCCGCTCGATCTGCGCGGCCTGCGTGGCGGTCAGCCGTCCCTGGTCGACGGCGGCGACCAGCTCGTCCTCGTCCTTCATCGCCACGCGCCCGTCCTGTGCGATCTCGACGTCGAGGACGTGATCGGAGGTGTAGGTGGCACTGTCGGTGCGCAGGTGCGCGTTCTCGAGGTTGACGTACCAGCCGGCGAAGTCCCACGTCGTCCCGGTGACCGAGCTCCAGAACAGCCAGACCGACCACGGCACTCCCGCGGGCGCGATGCGCAGGATGCCGTTGCCCCACCACTCCTCGACGATCCGGCGCCGGGGCTCCCGCCACCGCCGATCGAGCGGGACGGCCCGGATGCGCTCCCCGTCCCGCGTGCCCTGACCTTCCTGCTGCGTCCCGGCGGCGAGCCACGCGACGAGACCGCGCTCATCGTCACGGACGACGCGCATGGGGGTGACGGTCGCCGCCTCCCCCGTGGTCCACCCCGGCTTGCGGTAGTGCCAGTCGAGCTGCGCACCCGGCGAGAGGAACGGTCCCTCCCCGAGCGATCGCGCTCCGGCGGGGACCGAGGGTGGCGTGGGCTGCAGGAGGAGGCTCGTCATCCGGCCACGCTATCGCGAGAGCGCACGGCTCCCCGGAAAGGGGCCGTGCGCTCTCCCGATCAGTCGCGGAGGGCGGCGCCGAAGCGCTCCGCGGCCACGGCGACGCCCGCCATCTTCGCCTCGGAGGCCTCCGCGGCGGTCAGCGTGCGGTCGTCGGCGCGGAAGCGCAGGGCGAACGTCAGCGACTTCGATCCCTCGGGCACACCCTCGCCGCGGTAGTCGTCCACGAGCCGGACGGACTCCAGCAGCGCGCCAGCGCCCTCGGCGAGAGCCGCGCGGACCTCGCCTGCCGGCACCTCGGCCGGGAGCGTGAGCGAGACGTCCTGCGTCGCGGCCGGGAACGTGGACAGCGACGCCGCCACGATGCGTCCTCCGGCGAGCGTGAGCAGCCGGTCGAGGTCGAGCTCCAGCACGGTGGCGCGACCGGGCAGATCGGCCTCCTCGGCGACGGCCGGATGCAGCTCGCCGACGTAGCCGACCTCCTCGCCGGCGGCGACCAGCGCACCGGTGCGTCCAGGATGGAGCGCGGCGCGCTGCGTCTGCACGACGTCGATCTCGATGCCCGCGGCGGCCCCGATCACGCGGACCGCGTCGAGCGCCTCGACGAGCCCGGCGGCCTCGGCGGCACGCCCCGGCTGACGCGGCGACACATTGCCGGTCAGCAGCACCGCGACGTGGCGCTCCTGCGGGGGGATGGAGGCGTCGAGCTCGGCGAGCACCTCATCCGACGGCCGGACACCCAGCGGCGGGACCTCGGCGGTGCCGTACTCCACGCCGGGCTCCGGGACGAACACGGCCCCGGTCTCGAACAGCGCGAGATCCGTGAGCCCGCGCGAGATGTTGCGGTGCGCGGTCTGCAGCAGACCCGGGATGAGCGAGCGCCGCAGGAACGGCACCTGCCCGTCGAGCGGGTTCGCGAGGCGGATGCTGGGCAGGTGCTCACCGGACGCGGAGCCGTGCAGATCGTTCTGCGCCTCGGTCGTGAACGGGAACGCCGGAGTCTCCACGAACCCGGCGGCGGCGAGTGCGTTCGCCACGCGGCGACGCCCCTGCTGGTGGGCCGTGAGACCGCGACCGGACGGCGGCGTCGGCAGCACCGCGGGGATGCGGTCGAGTCCGTGGATGCGGGCGACCTCCTCGGCGAGCGACCACTTGTCGGTGAGGTCCGGGCGCCAGGTCGGCGGGATGACCGTCCACCCGCCCTGGGTCCCTGAGCCTGTCGAAGGGCTGACCTCCGCCCCGATCGTCGTGAGCGCCCCGGTGATCTCGTCGTCGGTGTAGTCGACGCCGATCAGCCCCTGTACGAAGCCGCGCGGGAGCTCGATCTCGGCGACGAAGACCTCGGCGAAGAGCGCTCCGCCCTCCTCCGTGAGCGTGCCGCCGGCGAGCTCGACCATGAGGTCGGCTGCACGCCGGGCCGCGACGAAGGGGATCAGCGGGTCGACGCCCCGCTCGAAGCGCTTGGACGCCTCGCTCGGGAGCTTGTGACGGCGGGCCGTGCGGGCGATGGTCGTCGCGTCGAAGGTCGCCGCCTCGATGAGCACGTTCCGCGTGGTGTCGCTCATCTCGGTGGTGCCGCCGCCCATGACACCGGCGAGGCCGATGGGACCGGAGTCGTCGGTGATGAGGAGGTCTTCGACGTGCAGCTTCCGCTCCACGCCGTCGAGCGTGGTCATCTTCTCCCCCGGCGTCGCGCGCCGGACGGTGATGCCGCCCGTGAGCTTGTCGAGGTCGTAGCCGTGCAGCGGCTGCCCGAGCTCGAGCATGACGTAGTTCGTGATGTCGATGAGCACACCCAGCGACCGCATGCCCGCGAGGCTCAGGCGCGCGATCATCCACGGCGGGGTGGGTCGCGACGGATCGACGTCGCGCACGACCCGGGTGACGAACTCGCTCGCGCCGACCTTGCCGCGCACCGGCGCCTGGTCGTCGACCACGGCCGTGTGTCCGGAACCGGGCTGCAGCTCGGCGAAGTCGCGCTCGGCGGGGTCGCGGAAGGCCGCCCCCGTGGCGTGGGAGTACTCACGGGCGACGCCGCGCACCGAGAACGCGTAGCCGCGGTCCGGCGTGACGTTGATCTCCACCGCGACGTCGTCGAGGCCCAGCAGCGCGATCGCGTCCGTGCCCACGGGCGCATCGATGCCGAGGTCGCTCAGCACGACGATGCCGTTGTGCTCGTCGCCGAGACCCAGCTCGCGCGCGGAGGCGATCATGCCGTCGGAGACGTGACCGTAGGTCTTGCGGGCGGCGATGGGGAACGGACCGGGAAGGACGGCGCCGGGCAGGGTCACGACGACCTTGTCCCCGACGACGAAGTTGTGCGCGCCGCAGACGATCCCGCGGACACCGCCGTGCTCGGGACCGACGTCGACCTGGCACCAGTTGATGGTCTTGCCGTTCGACTGGGGCTCCGGTTCGAGCGAGACGACCTGGCCGACCACCACGGGACCCGTGATGTCGAAGCGGTGCACGTCCTCCTCTTCGAAGCCGACGGTCACCAGCGCCGCGAGGACGTCCTCGGGCGTGGCATCCGCTGCCAGATCGACGTACTCACGCAGCCACGAAAGCGGGACGCGCATCACACCACCATCCCGTACTGCTCGCTGAAACGGACATCGCCCTCGGCCATGTCGCGCATGTCCTGCACATCGCTGCGGAACATCAGGCCCCGCTCGATGCCCATGCCGAACGCGAAGCCGCTGTACACCTCCGGGTCGATCCCGGCCGCGCGCAGCACGTTCGGGTTGACCATGCCGCAGCCGCCCCACTCGATCCAGCGCGCGCCGCCCTTGAAGGTCGGGTGCCACAGGTCGAGCTCGGCGGAGGGCTCGGTGAAGGGGAAGTAGTTCGTGCGGAAGCGGGTCTTGGCCTCCGGACCGAAGAGCTGCTTCGCGAAGTGGTCGAGCGTGCCCTTGAGGTGCGCCATCGTGATGCCCTTGTCGACGACCAGCCCCTCGAACTGCGTGAAGACCGGGAGGTGCGTGGCGTCGAACTCGTCGGTGCGGTACACGCGGCCCGGGCACAGCACGTAGATGGGGACCTCGCGGTTCAGCATCGACCGCACCTGCACCGGGCTCGTGTGCGTGCGCATGACGAGGTGGCGCGAGGTCGGGTCGACGTAGAAGGTGTCCTGCTCCTGGCGGGCGGGGTGGTCGACGTCGAAGTTCAGCGCGTCGAAGTTGAACCACTCGTGCTCGAGCTCCGGCCCCTCCGCGATCTCCCACCCCATGCCGACGAAGATGTCCTCGACGTGGTCCTGCAGGAGAGCGAGCGGGTGCCGGGCGCCCACACGCGTCCGCGACGGGACGGCGGTGATGTCGACGCGCTCGGCCTCCAGGCGCGCGGCGACCTCGGCGGCGGCCAGCTCGGCCTCCTTCGCCGCGAGCGCCTGGTTCACACGACCGCGGCCCTGGCCGACGAGCTTGCCGAACGCGGCCTTGTTCTCGGGGGCGACCTGGCGCATCGAGGCGTTCAGGACCGCGAGCGGCGATCCCTCCGCGACGTGCGCCGCACGGGCGGCTTTCAGCGCGGCGGTGTCGGCGGCCGCGTCGATCGCCGCGAGGGCGTCGGCGACAGCGGCTTCGACCGCTTCGGGGGTGATTTCCGGAGACTCTGACACGGGAGTCGAGTCTACCGGCGCGGGACGGGCGCCCCGCGCCGGTAGCGGCTCAGAGGCCGGAAGCGCCGGAGCTGTTGGCGTCGAACTTGCCCAGCCCGCGCTGCGCCACGATGAGCGACGTGTTCGTCTCGCCGTCGTGCTGGCGAGGGTCCGCCTCGTCCGGTCCGGCCTTGGCCGAGCGCTTCGCCCGACGCTGCAGGCGGTAGGCGATGTAGGACAGCACCAGACAGACCGCGACGTACATCGAGCCGCCGACGATCGCGGCGGGGATCAGCGGCGACCCGTAGGGCGCCTGGTTGCCGATCTGGTTGATGACGTACAGCAGCTCCTGGTACGTGATGATGAAGCCGAGCGCGGTGTCCTTCAGGGCCACCACGAGCTGCGCGATGATCACGGGCATCATCGCCCGGACGGCCTGCGGGATGAGGATGAAGTACATGACCCCGGTCTTGCGCAGGCCGATCGCGTAGCCGGCCTCCTTCTGTCCGCGCGGCAGCGACTCGATCCCGGCACGGAGCACCTCCGCGAGCACGGAGCCGTTGTAGACGATGAGCGCGATGACCACCGCGTAGTACGGGGGCATCCGGATGCCGATCACCGGAAGGCCGTAGTACAGCAGCATCATGAGGATCAGGACGGGGATCGCCCGCATGATCTCGATGATCCACCGCACCGGTTCGCGCACCCAGGCGTGCTCGGAGAGGCGGCCGATGCCGAGGACGAAGCCGAGGACCAGCGAGCCGACACCGGCGACGGCGAAGGCGGAGAGCGTGCTGAGCAGGCCCTCCCCGAAACGCACCCAGACCGCCGAGTAGGTGAAGATGTTCCACTTCTCCGCGGAGAACTGGCCGGTGGCGTACAGGCGCCAGACCACCCAGCCGAGCACGGCGAGGACGACGAGGATCGTGACGGCACCGATGATCCGGTTGCGGGCGACCGCGCGGGGGCCCGGGACGTCGAACAGGACGGAACTCATCGCGCGATCCTCCACTTGTTCTCGAGCACGCGCTGCACCCAGCTCAGGAGCAGCACGAGCACGACGAAGATGACCATCACCCAGAGCAGCACGACAAGGGCGTTCTCGCCCCGCTCGCTGAGCGCCGCCCGGATCGTGCCGAGGTTGACCACCGAGAAGCCGGCGGCCACCGTGGTGTTCTTCATGAGGGCGATCAGCACGCTCATGAGCGGCGGGACCACGGACCGCGTGGCCTGGGGCAGCACGACGAAGCGCATGACCTGGCCGAAGTTGAGGCCGATGGCGCGTGCCGCCTCCGCCTGTCCGACCGGCACCGTGTTGATGCCGGCGCGGATCGCCTCCGCGACGTACGTGGCGGTGTAGATGCCGAGGGCGATCGTGGCCAGCAGCAGGGAGTTGACCCGCTCCCCCAGCAGGATCGGAAGGCAGAACGCGAAGAAGAACATCACCAGCGTGAGCGGGGTGTTCCGGATCCAGTTCACGTACACGGCGCCCACGCCGCGCGCGATCGGGACCGGGGACACGCGGGCCGCTCCGACGATGAGTCCGAGCACCACGGCGATGAGGCCACCGCCGAGGAACAGCGCGATGGTTCCCCACAGCGCTTCACCCCAGAGGTCGAGGTGGTCCGAGATCACTCCCACTGCTGTGCCTTTCGGTTCGTTTCCGCGTCAGATCGACGCCGAGGAGGACGGGGGCGGCCGGTCGGACCGACCGCCCCCGGAGAGATCAACCGACCGGGTCGACCTCGGGCTGCTCGGCCTTCACACCGGAGGCGCCGAGGTTGTTGTCGAAGATCTGCTGCCAGATGTCGCCACCGTCGGTGAGCTGCGTGTTGAAGTACTCGACGAGCGCGTCGTCGCCCTTCGCCACACCGATGCCGTAGCGCTCCTCGCTGAACGGCTCGCCGACGACCTTGAGGTTGTCGGGGTCCTGCGCCGCGTAGCCGATGAGGATGGCCTCGTCGGTGGTGACCGCGTCGACCTGACCGTTCTTGAGGTCCTCGACGCACTTGGAGTACGTGTCGTACTCCTTCGTCTTCACCTCGGGGTAGTTCTCCTTGATGTTCTGGATCGGCGTCGAACCCGTCGCCGAGCAGACCGTCGTCGAGGAGTCCAGGTCGTCGACGCTCGCGATGTCGCTGTCGGCGGCGACGAGGAGGCCCTGGCCGGTGACGAAGTAGGGACCGGCGAAGGCGATCTGCTCCTTGCGCTTGTCCGTGATGGAGTAGGTGCCGACGTAGTAGTCGATGTCACCGTTGACGATGGCCTGCTCGCGGTTCGCGGAGGCGATCGCCTGGAACTCGATCTTCTCCGGGTCGACTCCGAGGGACGCCGCCATCCAGCGGGCGATGTCGACGTCGAAGCCGGTCCGCTCCCCGGTCACGGGGTCGAGGTAGCCGAGACCGGGCTGGTCCTCCTTGACGCCCACCTTGACGGTGCCCGACGAGGAGATGCGGTCGAACGTGGGGCTCCCCTCGATCGTGACGTCCTCCTCGACGGTCCAGGGCGTGCTGCTCGAGGTGTCGCCCTCGTCGCTTCCCGACGTGCCGGTGCTCGACGGCGTGCCGCTGTTGCAGGCCGTGAGCGCGAGCAGCGCCACCGTGGCGATCCCGAATCCGGCCAGTGTCCGTGTGCGTCGCATGTGCGTCTCCTTCGTGTGCTGTGCTGTGGGTGCTGGGTCTGGGAAGTCAGTGCGTGAGGAGCTTCGAGAGGAAGTCCTTGGCGCGGTCGCTCTTCGGGTTCGTGAAGAACTCCTCGGGCTTGGCCTCCTCGACGATCCGGCCGTCCGCCATGAAGACGACGCGATCGGCCGCCTTGCGGGCGAAGCCCATCTCGTGGGTGACGACGATCATGGTCATGCCCTCCTGGGCGAGCTCGACCATGACGTCGAGGACCTCGTTGATCATCTCCGGGTCGAGCGCGCTTGTCGGCTCGTCGAAGAGCATGACCTTCGGCTGCATGGCGAGGGCCCGTGCGATCGCGACGCGCTGCTGCTGGCCGCCGGAGAGCTGCGCGGGGAGCTTGTTCGCCTGCTGCGCGACGCCGACGCGCTTGAGGAGCATCATGGCTTCCGCCTCGGCGTCGGACTTCTTCAGGCCGCGGACCTTGATCGGGCCGAGCGTCACGTTCTCGAGGATCGTGAGGTGCGCGAAGAGGTTGAAGGACTGGAAGACCATGCCGACGTCGGCGCGCAGGTGCGCGAGCGCCTTGCCCTCCGCGGGCAGTTCCTTGCCGTCGATGCGGATCGAGCCGCTGGTGATGGTCTCCAGACGGTTGATCGTGCGGCAGAGCGTCGACTTGCCCGAGCCGGAGGGGCCGATCACGACGACGACCTCCCCCGCGTTGACGGTGAGGTCGATGTCGCTGAGCGCCTGGAACTCGCCGTAGTGCTTCTGGACGTTCTCGACGACGACGAGCGGGGTTTCAGAGGTCATCATTTCTCCAAACTAGCCACGCGATGCGCGCGGTTCCAGGCACCACGGTGAGGTTTACACGTTCGTAATCACCTGATCGCGGCGCCAATGCATCCTCGCAGGGGCACCCCACGGCCCGCCCCCTCGGGCCGCGGGATCGCCCTGCTGCCACGCTCCCAGCGACAGCAGGCAGCAGGTGTCCGATCGTGTGCGATCGACCTCACCCTGGCAGAGCCGGCGCACGGCTGTCAGGGATCTTGAGGATTTCTTGAGGGGGCGCCGGTCACCGGCGCAGGTCGCGGTAGTACTGCTCGGCACCGGGGTGCAGGGGCACCGGTCCGGTGAAGATCGCCGACCGACGGTCCAGCAGCGCCGCCGCCGGCACGTCGGCCGCGAGCGCGGTACGCGCGGCGAACAAGCCCGCGACGAGATCGTGGACGACGCCGGTCGGGGTGCTCCCGGCGGTGACGAGGTAGTTCGGCACCGCCATCGTCGTGACGGAGACGTCGAGTCCGTAGGTGCCCGCAGGCACGTCGGCGGGCCGATACGCGTGGGAGTACCGCTCGTTGACCGCGTTCACCCAGTCCTGCTCGACCGGGAGCAGGCGCACATCCACGGTCTCCGCGAGGTCCGCGATTCCGGGCGTCGGCAGCCCGCCCACCCAGAAGAAGCCGTCGATCTCGCCGCGCTCCATGGCGGCGATGGACCCGCCGAGGTCGAGCTGCGGATCGTCGATCGCGTCGGCGGCGACGCCGGCAGCGTGGAGCACCCGGGTGGCGATGACGTTCACCCCCGAGTTCTCGGCTCCGAGGGAGATCCTCCGCCCGGAGAGGTCGGCCAGGTCGTCCAGGGCCGAGTCGTCGCGCACGACGATCTGCAGGTACTCGTCGTAGAGACGGGCGATCGCCTGCACGTCCAAGGCCTCGGTGAAGGCACCCGTCCCCGCCACCGCGTCCGCCGCCGCATCACCCTGCGCGAAGCCGAGGAGGGCCTCCCCCGCACTCACGCGCAACAGGTTGTCCACCGATCCCGCCGTCACCTCCGCCGTGAGGTCGACGTCGAGCTCACGCGACAGCTCGGCCGCGAGGTGGCTGCCGTAGTCGTGGTAGACACCGGTGGGGCTGCCCGCGGCGAGCACGGCGACGGTCTCCGTCCAGTCCGCGGAGCGCGGGCTGCACGCGCTCAACCCGACTGCGGTGACGAGCGCGAGCATGCCGGCGACGACACGCCGCCCCCACGCGCTCATGCCGCCGCCTCCGCCGGGAGGACGAGGGCCACGAGGAGCCCGCCGCCGTCGGCCCCCTGCACCCGCAGCTCGCCCCCGACCGTCGCGAGGAGGTCGGTCGCGATCGCCAGCCCGAGCCCGGTCCCCGGCATGTCGCCGCTGTCCGCGCTCCGCCAGAAGCGATCGGCCGCCGCCGACGCATCCTCCGGCGACAGTCCGGGGCCGTGGTCGCGCACGGTAAGACGGCATTCGTCACCCGCGCGCTGCGCGCCGACCTCGATGGACGAGCCCTCCGGCGAGTACTTCACCGCGTTGTCGATCGCGGCGTCGAGCGCGCTCTCCACGATGGTGCGGTCGGTGATCGTCATGACCGACGACTCCCCCGTCCGACGCAGCACGATGGCCCGCTGCGCCGCCACCTCCTGCCAGGCCTCGACCCGGCGTCCGGCCACGGCGGCGAGATCGACCGCCGACATGGTGGAGTCGGTGCGACCGCCGCGGGCGAGCCCGAGGAGGGTCTCCAGGATGCGGGTCATCCGCCGGCCCTCCTCCCTGGTCTCCTCCACGTCGTGGTCCCACTCGCGTCCCAGACCCGTCGCGAGGTGCTCGACGCGCAGCAGCAGCGCGTTGAGCGGATTCCGCAGCTCGTGCGAGGCGTTCAGCGCGAACTCCTGCTGGCGGGTCATGACGCGCTCGATCTCGTCGGCCATGCCGTTGAACACCCGCGTCATGCGCCGCAGCTCGGGCGGCCCGGTGCCCTCGGCCACCCGCGCGTCCATCTCCCCCCGCTCGATCGCCGCCATCGTCTCGTCGAGACGGCGCACCGGGGAGAGCACCCAACGGGCCAGCCCGGCGACCAGGAGGATGCCGAGCGCGCACAGCAGCACGACGATGAGGCCGAGCACGAGCGTCTGCCGGAGGATGACGGTCTGCGGCGTCTGGGTGCCTCCGGTAACGAGCACGGCGCCGATCACGTCGCCGTCGTCGAACACCGGCTCCACGAGCGCCGCATCGGACACGATCCAGGCGGAAGAGGTCGGCTGCTCGGCGCGGCGTCCGGAGAGCGCCAGCCGCACCCGCTGCGCATCCCCCTCCGACAGGACCGTGTCTCCGTGGTCCCCCGCCGCCCACGGGCTGCCGGTGAGATCGAACACGGTCACCTCGATCCCGTAGACCTCCTGGAAGCGGCGGACCTCGGCGTCCATCACCGCCGGACTCCCGGAGCGCAGCGCCTGTCGGGCGCTCGTCGCGAAGTACCCGAGGTCGCCGAGCTGCTCGGCGTAGAACGACTGCTGGACGCTGCGAGCCGCGCTCCACCCCGTCACGCCGCCGAGAGCGACGAGCACCACGATCAGCGGCACGAGGAAGACGACGGTCAGGCGGCGGCGCACGCGTCAGGACCCCGCGAGCCGGTAGCCGACGCCGCGCACGGTCTCGATGAACGCACGGTCACCGCTCTTCTTCCGGATGGCCGCCACATGCACTTCCAGCGAGTGGCCGAAGCCGCGCCAGTCGGTGTTCCAGACCTCGCGGATGAGGCGCTCCTTCGGCACCGCGACACCCGGATACCGCGCGAGCACGCCCACGATGTCGAACTCCTTGCGGGTGAGCGCCAGCGGCACCCCGCCGACCTGCACCTCCCGCGCGACGAGGTCGATCTGCACCGCTCCGCCATGCAGCAGCACGCGGGTGTCCGGCTCCGTCCGCAGCGGCCGCGACCGCCGGGTGACCGCCTCGATCCGCGCCAGGAGCTCGTGCACGTCGTAGGGCTTCACCACGAAGTCGTCGGCGCCGGCGCGCAGTCCCTTGATGCGCTCGGCGACCTGGTTGCGCGCGGTGACGATGACGATCGGCACGTCGGAGCGCCCGCGGATGCGGCGGCAGAGGTCGATGCCGTCGACATCCGGCAGCCCGAGATCGAGCAGCACGACCTCGGTGTCGGCATCCAGGTGCTCCAGCGCCGCGTTCCCGTCGGCCGCGTGCACGGTGGCATAGCCCGAGCGCGCGAGGAAGGCCTGCAAGGCCCCCGCCACCCGCTCGTCGTCCTCGACGATCAGAATCCTCATCTCCCCGCGCCCCGCCTCACCCGCTCAGCCGGCCGGAGCCGCGCGTTGGGCGAACGCGCTCTCGTACAGGCACACGCTCGCCGCGGTGGCCAGGTTCAGCGACTCCGCACGCCCGAAGATCGGCAGCCGGAGCACCCGGTCGGCCCTGGTCAGAGCCTCGTCCTCGAGCCCGCGCGCCTCGTTGCCGAACAGCCACGCGGTCGGCTCGCCGAGGACGCCGTCGGCGCGTGCGGCGAGGAGGTCGTCCCCCTTCACGTCCGCCGCGAGGATCTGCATTCCCGCCTCGTGCGCCCGCCGGACGACCTCATCGAGCTCGCCGCCCACCGAGACCGGGAGGTGGAAGAGCGAGCCGGTCGTCGCGCGCACCACCTTGGGGTTGTACGGATCGACGGTGCGGCCGGTCAGCACCACCGCGTCGGCGCCCGCCGCGTCCGCCGCGCGGATGATCGTGCCCAGGTTGCCGGGGTCGCGCACCTCCTCGCAGATCGCGATGAGGCGCGGCGTGCCGTCGAAGATCTCGCGGACCGAGGTCGGCGTCTGGCGGACCACCGCGACGAGTCCCTGGGGCGTCACCGTGTCGGCCATCGCGTTGAGCACGTCCTCGCTCACGTACTCGACCTCGACGTCGGCGTCCGCCGCCTTCGCGCGGATGTCCGCGTGCTTCTCCCAGCCGTGCGGGGTCGCGAAGAGCTCGACGATCGCATCCGGGCGGTACGTCAGCGCCTCACGGACGGACTGCGGACCTTCCAGCAGGAAAAGACCGGTCTCGGTGCGGGCGCTGCGCTTGGTCAGCTTGGCGACGGCACGGACTCGGGGGGAACGGGGGTTCTCCAGCACGAACTCAGTCTACGGTCAGCCCGACATCGTCCGGATACGCGGAACGGGCGCCTTCCCGGAGGAAGACGCCCGTTCGGAAGCGAGATGCTTACGCCGCGGACTTGGGCGCGTTGACGTCGGAAGGCAGAGCCTTCTTCGCCGTCTCGACCAGCGTCGCGAACGTCGCGGCGTCGTTCACCGCGAGGTCGGCGAGCATGCGACGGTCGACCGTGACACCCGCGAGGCCCAGCCCCTGGATGAAGCGGTTGTACGTCATGCCGTTCTGGCGGGCCGCAGCGTTGATGCGCTGGATCCACAGACGACGGAAGTCGCCCTTGCGCTTGCGGCGGTCCCGGTACGAGTAGACCAGGGAGTGGATGACCTGCTCCTTGGCCTTCCGGTAGAGGCGCGAACGCTGACCGCGGTAGCCGGAGGCGCGCTCGAGGATGACCCGACGCTTCTTGTGGGCGTTGACCGCCCGCTTGACTCTTGCCATTTTTCTGTGTTCCTATCCTGCGATCGGGCGCGTCAGCGACCGAGAAGCTTCTTCGCGACCTTGAAGTCCGCCTTCGCGAGCACCTGGTCCTGGTTCAGACGACGGGTGCGACGGCTCGACTTGTGCTCGAGGTTGTGGCGCATCCCGGCCTGCTGCTTCTTCAGCTTGCCGCTGCCGGTGATCTTGAAGCGCTTCTTAGCACCCGAGTGGGTCTTCTGCTTCGGCATCTTCTCTTCCTTCGTATGGCGCCTTCTCAGGCGACGGTGTCAACCCGCGGTGCGGGAGTTCTGGGGGCGGACCTACTCCGCCTTGGCGTCCGCGGAGGCGTCCGCGTCGTTCTTCGCGTCGCGCGCGGCCTGCTTGTTCGCGGCGCGCACGGCGTTCTGCTCCTGCTTCGCCTCGGACTTGCTCTTGTGCGGCGCGACGACCATCACCATGTTGCGGCCGTCGATGGTCGGGTTCGACTCGACCGTGCCGAACTCGGCGACGTCCTCGGCGAACTTGCGCAGCAGACGGACACCCTGCTCCGGGCGCGACTGCTCGCGACCGCGGAAGAGGATCATGGCCTTGACCTTGTCGCCGGCCTTGAGGAAGCCCTCGGCGCGCTTGAGCTTCGTCGTGTAGTCGTGCGCCTCGATCTTCAGACGGAAGCGGACTTCCTTGAGGATCGTGTTCGCCTGGTTGCGACGCGCTTCCTTTTCCTTCTGCGCGGCCTCGTACTTGAACTTGCCGTAGTCCATGATCTTGACGACGGGCGGCTTCGAGTTCGGGGCGACCTCGACGAGGTCGAGATCGGCTTCCTGGGCGAGACGCAGCGCTGCCTCGATGCGGACAACGCCGATCTGCTCACCCGCGGGGCCGACGAGGCGGACCTCGGGGACGCGGATGCGCTCATTGGTACGGGGATCGCTGATGCGGAGCTCCTTAGACGATGTGATTCGGCCACCGCGATGCTGTCTGCATCCCGGGCGAAATCGGAGTCGTCCCCCACCCACCGGCTCTCAGACGCCGGCTCCGCACCCTGTCTACCGGTCCTCTCGTGACGAGCGGAGCCGGCGGAGTGCAAGACCCGGTAGCCTGGAACGGCAAGCGCGGGTGGGAAGTGAATCCTCTTTCGTTCCGGAGCACGACGCTCCGGAGCCCGCCAAAGTCTAACAGAAAGCAAGGCGAAGTGACGAACCAGGCATCGGACGAGGCGGCCCGCGAGCGCGAGGAGCGATGGGCTCGGCAGGAGGAGGCAGCCTCCTCGGCCGTCCGTGACATCGCCGACGTCCCGGCCGTCGAGGTGATCACCACCGCCGCCGTGCACCTCATGAGCGCGGCGGCCGTGAAGCTCGGCCTCGCGGACGACCCGGACGCCGCGGCCCAGCTCGACCTGGACGAGGCGCGCAAGCTCATCAATGCCCTCGCGGGGCTCATCACCGCCGGCGCCCCGGAGATCAGCGACATGCACGCCCGGTCGCTGCGAGACGGCCTCCGGTCGCTGCAGCTCGCCTTCCGCGAGGCCTCGACGATCCCCGACCCGATCGGCAAGGGGCCGGGCGAGAAGTGGACCGGTCCCGTCACCTGATCCGGCTGACGCTCCGCCTCAGATGCTGCGGCGGAGCTTGACCGTCAGCGAGTCGGCGAGGACGGCGATCCGGTCGTCCGCTGCCCAGCGCTGAGCGAGCCGCGCGAGCACGGCATCCAGGACCTCTCGCTCCAGGCCGTCGACGAGCTCGAGGACCACGATGAGCTCCGGTCCGCGGAGGCGCGCGTCCGGGTCACCCGGCGCGACGGAGACGTCGATCACGGCGAGCTCGTGGGCGATGCTCTCCCGAAGGGCGGTGACGACCTCGGGAGAGAGGAAGCTCGGCTCCCACGCGTGCCCCTGCGCCACGGCCCAGACGGCGGGGCGGCGGATCACGAACTCGGTGTCGGACGTGGGGTCCAGCACGATGAGATCGGTGTCCTCCGACGACGCGGCCAGGGCCGCGCGAACGGCCTCGACCGGGATGGGGCGGGCCGACGGGTCCCAGCGCTGCATCGTCTCGACCGACGAGAACACCGGCTGGACGCGGCGCCCGTCCGGTGCGGCCACGGTGACGATCGAGAGCTCCTGCGTCTTGTCCACCGCGAGACCGCTGGGCGCCACGCCCTCCTCGCCCTTCTCCGCGATCAGGGGCACGAGCACCCGGGCGGAGCGGAACGCGTCGACGACCTCGGCCTGACTCCCCTCGCCCGCACGGAAGCGGTGCAGCGCGGCGAGCAGAGCGGGGTCCGCGGAGCCGTCGTCGGCCGCGTGCGGATTCGACTCGAAGCTGCGCCCCTCCCAGGGGACGCCGGCGGAATCGGCCCGGTTGTGCGACTCCGGACCGCAGGCGTGCGGATCAGTCTCCGGCGACATCCAGGGCCTCCGCGAGCGTGAAGGCGCCCGCGTACAGAGCCTTCCCGACGATGGCGCCCTCGACGCCCAGGGGCACGAGGTCGCGCAGCGCGGCGATGTCGTCGAGGTTCGAGATGCCGCCGGACGCGACGACCGGCTTCGGCGTGCGCGAGGTCACCTCGCGCAGGAGTTCCAGGTTCGGGCCGCGCAGCGTGCCGTCCTTGGTCACGTCGGTGACGACGTAGCGGCTGCAGCCGGCGTCCTCGAGGCGCTCGAGCACCTCCCAGAGGTCGCCGCCCTCCTTCGTCCAGCCGCGCGCCGCGAGGGTCGTGCCGCGGACGTCGAGGCCGACGGCGATCGCCTCACCGAAGCGGCTGATCACGTCGGCCGCCCACTCGGGGTTCTCCAGAGCGGCGGTGCCGAGGTTGATGCGGGCGGCGCCGCTCTCCAGAGCGGCCTCCAGGCTCGCGTCGTCCCGGATGCCGCCGGAGAGCTCGACGTTGACGTTCTTGAACTGCTTGATGACCTTGCGCAGGATCGGCGCGTTGCTGCCGCGTCCGAACGCCGCGTCGAGGTCGACGAGGTGGATCCAGGAGGCCCCCTGCGACACCCACTCCCCTGCCGCGTCGAGCGGGTCGCCGTAGCTCGTCTCGGTCCCGGCCTCCCCCTGCGTGAGACGGACCGCCTTGCCGCCGGCGACATCGACCGCGGGAAGGAGCGTGAGCGAGGGGGACTGCGCGAAGTCGTTCATGGGGTCCTTGGTTCGGGTGGGTCTGCGGCCCGAGCGGGCACGAGAGACGAGGGTAGTCCGCCGCGGGGCGCGGGACAAACCGCGTGACGCCGGGCGCCGACGCGGCTGGGGGTCAGAGGCTCTGCACCCAGTTCCGGAGCAGCTGGATGCCGGCGTCCCCGGACTTCTCCGGGTGGAACTGCGTCGCCGAGAGCGGGCCGTTCTCGACGGCCGCGAGGAAGGGGCCGCCGTAGGTCGCCCACGTGAGCACGGGCTGCGGGAACGGCGGGATCACGTCGAGCTCCCAGGACTGCGCGGCATAGGAGTGCACGAAGTAGAAGCGCTCCTGCTCGATGCCGCGGAACAGGACGGTGTCCTCCCCCGGCTCGACCGTGTTCCAGCCCATGTGCGGCAGGACCGGGGCGTCGAGCTCCGTCACAGCACCCGGCCACTCGCCGAGGCCCGCGGTGTCGTGCCCCCGCTCGACGCCGTGCTCGAACAGCACCTGCATGCCGACGCAGATGCCGAGCACCGGTCGGCCCCCCGCGAGACGACGGCCGATGATCTCGTCGCCGCCGTGGGCGTGCAGGGCGTCCCGCACAGCCTGGAAGGCGCCGACACCGGGCACGACGAACCCGTCGGCCTCCAGCGCCTCGGCGCGGTCGCGGGTCAGCACGGCATCGGCTCCCGCGGCGACGAGCGCCTTCACAGCGGAGTGGACGTTGCCGGACTCGTAGTCGAAGACGGCGACCCGCGGCGCGGCGCTCACAGCGCCCCCTTGGTCGACGGGATGCCGTCGACGAGAGGATCCACGGCCTTCGCCTGGCGGAACGCCCGCGCGAACGCCTTGAACTCGGCCTCGGCGATGTGGTGCGGGTCGCGCCCGCTCAGCACCCGCACGTGCACGGTCAGCGCGGCGTTGAAGGTGATGGCCTCGAAGACGTGCCGCACGAGGGATCCCGTGAAGTGCCCGCCGATCAGGTGGTGCTCGAAGCCCGCGGGCTCCCCCTCGTGCACGAGGTACGGGCGGCCGGAGATGTCGACGACCGCCTGCGCGAGCGCCTCGTCCAGGGGGACGAGGGCGTCGCCGTACCGGGAGATGCCGGACTTGTCTCCGAGGGCGGCCAGGATCGCCTGGCCGAGCACGATCGAGACGTCCTCCACGGTGTGGTGCGCGTCGATGTGGGTGTCCCCGGAGGCCCGCACGGTGAGATCCGTCAGCGAGTGCTTGGCGAAAGCCGTGAGCATGTGGTCGAAGAACGGCACCGAGGTGTCGATGCGGCTCGCACCGGTGCCGTCGAGGTTCAGCTCGACCTCGACGGTGGACTCCGACGTGCTGCGCACGCGGCTCGCGGTGCGTGCGGTGGGCGCGGGGATGGTCATGATGCCGATCCTATCGAGGCCAGGGCGTCCAGGAACGCCGTCGTCTCCGCCTCCGTGCCGGCGCTGACGCGCAGGTGGCCGGGGATGCCGACGTCGCGGACGAGCACGCCGCGGTCGTACAGCTGCTGCCACGTCGCCTGCGGATCCGCGACGCCGCCGAACAGCACGAAGTTGGACCACGAGAGGTGCGGGGTGTACCCGAGGGCTTCGAGCGTCGCCGTGATGCGGTCCCGCTGCTCCACGATCTCCTGCACCATGCCGAGCATGACGTCGGCGTTGCGGAGGGCGGCGACCGCGGCGGCCTGCGTCAGAGCGCTCAGGTGGTACGGCAGTCGCACGAGCCGGAGCGCGTCGATGAACGCCGGGTCGGCCGCGAGGTAGCCGACGCGGGCGCCGGCGAAGGCGAAGGCCTTGCTCATCGTTCGGGAGACGGCGAGGCGCGGCCGTCCTTCCAGGAGGGTAAGGGCCGACGCCGCATCCCGTGGCGCGAACTCCTGGTAGGCCTCGTCGACGATCACGACGCCGCGGGCCGCCTCGTAGACGGCCTCCACGACGTCGAGCCCCAGCGGGGTGCCGGTCGGGTTGTTCGGCGAGCAGAGGATCACGATGTCGGGGTCGGCCGCGCGCACCTGCTGCGCCGCCTCCTCCGGGGTGACCGTGTAGTCGGGCTGACGGGTGCCCGCGATCCAGGACGCGCCCGTCCCCTTCGCAATGAGCGGGTACATGGAGTACGTGGGCGCGAATCCGAAGGCCGTGCGTCCCGGCCCGCCGAACGCCTGGAAGATGTGCTGCAGCACCTCGTTGGACCCGTTGCCCGCCCAGATCTGCTCCGGCGTGAGGCCGTGACCCAGGTAGTCGGCGAACGCCTCCCGCAGCGTCGTGAACTCGCGGTCCGGGTACCGGTTCACGTCTCGGATCGCCACGGCGATGTCATCGAGGATGTCGCTCGCGACCTCGTCGGGAACCGGATGCGTGTTCTCGTTGACGTTCAGCGCCACCGGCAGCGGGGCCTGCGGCGCTCCGTACGGGGTGAGTCCGCGCAGATCGTCGCGGAGCGGGAGATCGTTGAGGGAGAAGGTCACCCTTCCCATCTTAAGAGGAGCAGGGAGAGCCGAGGTCATCGTGACGATTCGGCCGGGAGGACTCGGCGTCAGTCGGTGTACCGCGCCGGCAGTGCGAGCTCCTGGCCGACCTGGAGCTCCCCGCCGCGCAGCAGGTTCATGCGGGTGATCTCACCGATGACATCCCGCGGGTCGGCCTCGGGAGCGATGCTGCTCGCGATCGACCAGAGGGTGTCGCCGGGCATGACCGTGACGGTCTCGACGGAGACGGCCGGCGCATCCGCGCCGGAGGCGGTCGCGCTGCCTCCGCTGAGGGCGGCGAAGGCGATGCCCGCCGCGAGCGGGACGGACGCGAGCGCGAGCAGAGTGCGACGGCCGCGTGCCGTGATCCGCAGCCGGGTGGCCGGACGGGCCGATGCCGGGAGGGCGGTCGCGGTGCTGAGGCTGATGCTGCTCATGTCTGCTCCTTACTGTCCCGGTGCCGGAGCCCGGGGAGGTTGGCGTAGCTTTCGCATCCGCGCCTCGGCCGGGAGCCGTGGATGCGAAGCTACGTTCCGAAGATATCTTCGAGTTCGAACATCTGTCAAGCTGTCTTCGAAACCACGCCCCGCGAATCAGCCGACACGCTCGAACAGATCTTCCAGATCGGCGCTTTTCTCGGATACGGTTTCGATAAGGACACCCCACCACGGGCCACCGACATTCGAAGCGGCACGTCGGATCACGCAGTGAAGGAGCACCATGAGCGACACCTCAGCCCTCGAGTCCGAGGCGCCGCGCACCCGCCGTCGCAAGAGCCTCAGCCCGAAGCAGATGGCGATCCTCGAGGTCATCCAGGCCTCGATCGCGCAGAACGGCTATCCGCCGAGCATGCGCGAGATCGGCGACGCCGTCGGGCTCAAGTCGCTGTCCAGCGTCACCCACCAGCTCGGTCAGCTCGAGCTCAGCGGCTACCTGCGTCGCGACCCGGGCAAGACGCGTGCCATGGAGGTCCTCATCGACCTGCCCGGCACGGGCGCGGAGAACCCGGCGGACGTGGCGACCCCCGTGGGCGATGCCGCACTGGTCCCACTGGTGGGGCGTATCGCCGCGGGCGTGCCGATCACGGCGGATCAGCAGGTCGAGGAGATCTTCCCGCTCCCCCGGCAGCTCGTCGGCAAGGGCGACCTGTTCATGCTCAAGGTCTCCGGGGAGTCGATGATCGACGCCGCCATCTGCGACGGCGACTGGGTCGTCGTGCGCTCGCAGAACACGGCGGAGAACGGCGAGATCGTGGCTGCCATGCTCGACGGCGAGGCCACCGTCAAGGTGCTCCGTCGTCGCGACGGCCACACGTGGCTGCTTCCCCGCAACTCTGCCTTCGAGCCGATCCTGGGCGACGAGGCGGTCGTGCTCGGCAAGGTCGTCGCGGTCATGCGCGCCGTCTGAGTCACCGCATCGTCGGTGAGACGAGAACGAAGGCCCTCCCGGGCGCACCGGGAGGGCCTTCGTGTGTCCGGGGACGACCGCGTCAGGCGGTGACCACCACGTCTTCGCGCACGCGCCGCGTGGCCTCGACGATGTTCCGCAGCGACGCCGTGGTCTCGGCGTATCCACGGGTCTTCAGACCGCAGTCCGGGTTCACCCAGAGCTGACGGAGGGGGATCTCCTCCACCGCACGCCGCAGCAGGGACTCGACCTCCTCCACGGTGGGCACGCGCGGCGAGTGGATGTCGTACACGCCGGGGCCGATGCCGTGGTCGAAGCCCACCTCGGCGATGTCCGCGACGACCTCCATGCGGCTCCGGGCCGCCTCGATGGACGTGACGTCCGCGTCGAGCGCACGGATCGCGTCGATCACGACGCCGAACTCCGAGTAACAGAGGTGGGTGTGCACCTGGGTCGCCGCCGCAGCGCCGCCCGTGGCCAGACGGAACGAGGCGACGGACCAGTCGAGGTACGCCGGCTGGTCGGCCTGCTTCAGCGGGAGCAGCTCCCGGAGCGCCGGCTCGTCGACCTGGATCACCTGGATGCCCGCGGCCTCCAGGTCGGCGATCTCGTCGCGGAGCGCGAGCGCCACCTGGTTCGCCGTCTCCCCCAGCGGCTGGTCGTCGCGGACGAAGGACCACGCGAGGATCGTGACGGGGCCCGTGAGCATCCCCTTCATGTGCTTCGCCGTGAGCGACTGCGCGTACGCCGACCAGCCGACCGTGATGGGCGCGGGACGCGAGACGTCTCCCCAGAGGATCGATGGGCGCGTGGCTCGCGAGCCGTACGACTGCACCCATCCGTGCTGCGTGACCGCGAAGCCGTCGAGGTTCTCCGCGAAGTACTGCACCATGTCGTTGCGCTCCGGCTCACCGTGCACGAGGACGTCGAGACCGAGGTCCTCCTGCAGGGAGACGACCGCGGCGACCTCACGGCGCAGGAACTCCTCGTAGTCGTCCTCGGGGATCTCGCCGCGGAGGAACTGGGCGCGGGCGCGGCGGATGTCGCCGGTCTGCGGGAAGGAGCCGATCGTCGTCAGAGGCAGCGCCGGCAGGCCGAGGGCGTTCTGCGCCTCCTCCCGCTCCTGGTACGGGGCACGGGCGAAGTCGGCGTCGCTCAGCGCACGGGAACGCACCGCACCGTCGCGCACGCCGGGAGCGGTCAGGCGGTCCTGCAGCGCAGCGGTCGCGGCGTCCAGCTCGACCGCGATCGCCGTGCGCCCTTCGGACAGGCCGCGGGCGAGGGTCACGACCTGCTGCACCTTCTGATCCGCGAAGGCGAGCCAGGACACCAGGCGCGCGTCCAGCGCCGTCTCGTCCTCCACGTCGTGCGGCACGTGCAGCAGCGAGGTCGAGGTCGATGCCGACACCGGGGCCCCGAGCGCACGGAGCGCCTCCAGAGAGTCGAACGCCGCGGAGAGGTCGCCACGCCAGATGTTGTGACCGTCGATCACACCGCCGACGAGGGTCTTGCCCTCGAGGCCCGGCACCGCGTCGGGCACGGTGCCGCGCACGAGATCCACGGCGATGGCCTCGACGGGGGGGCGGCCACGGTCGCGAACGTCGCGCCGAGGCTCGCGTACGGGGCCGCGACGAGGATCGAGGGCCGCTCTTCGGCGTTCCCGAGCACCGCGAGCGCGCGCTCCGCGGCGGAGGCGAGCTGCGCGGTCGTCGCCGGCAGCGACTCGCTCACGAGGGCGGGCTCGTCGAGCTGCACCCACTCGGCGCCCGCGGCGCGCAGACGGGCGAGCAGGTCGACGTAGACCGGCAGGACGTCCTCCAGCCGCGAGAGCGGCTCGAAGCCCTCCGGCGCGTCGTCCGACGCCTTCGCGAGCGCCAGCAGCGTGACCGGTCCGACGACCACGGGACGCGTGACGAAGCCGGCGGCGACGGCCTCGGCGACCTCGCGCACCAGGCGGTCGCTGGCGAGGGTGAACACCGTCTCCGGACCGATCTCCGGCACGAGGTAGTGGTAGTTCGAGTCGAACCACTTCGTCATCTCCAGCGGCGCCCGCTCGCCTTCGCCGCGGGCGACGGTGAACAGGGCGGAGAGGCCGATCGACCCGTCGGCCTCGCGGAGGTCGTCGAAGCGGGCAGGGATCGCGCCGACCGTGACGGCGGCGTCGAGGACCTGGTCGTAGAAGGAGAAGGACTCCGGGATCGACGAGTCCGTGCGGCCGAGGCCGAGCCCCGCCAGGCGCTCGCGGGTCGCCGCGCGCAGTTCCGCGGCCGTCCGCTCCAGCTCCTGCTCGTCGATGCGGCCGGCCCAGAACGCCTCGACGGCCTTCTTGAGCTCGCGGCGACGGCCGATGCGGGGGTAGCCGAGGATGGTGCCCTCGGGGAATGCGGTCATGGTGTTTCCTTTCGGCGGGGACTAGTGCCGGAGCGCCGGGACGATGCCGGCTTCGGCGAGGACGGTCAGGACGGTCTCGTGCTGGTTGAAGGCGTACAGATGCACGCCGGGGGCCCCGCCGGCGACGACGTCGGCGGCGAGGCGCGCGGCCCAGGAGATCCCGATCTCCCGGCGCCCTTCGGCGGTCGGCTCGACATCGAGGGCGATCGCGAGCTCGCTGGGCAGGTCCTCCCCGGTCAGCTCCAGCACCCGGGCGAGCCGGGCCGGCGATGTGATCGGCATGATGCCGGGGAGGATCGGGATGGTGACGCCTCCGGCGCGGGCGCGCTCCACGAAGGCGAGGTAGTCATCGGGGTGGAAGAAGAGCTGCGTGATGGCGAAGGTCGCCCCCGCGGCCTGCTTGGCGAGCAGCGCCTCGACATCCTGCGTGCGGTGCGTGGCCCGGGGGTGCCCCTTCGGGAACGCGGCGACCGCGATGTCGACCTTCTGCCGCGGGGCCACGAGCGCGGCTCCGGGGAGACCGGGGACCGGAGACTCCTGGTACGGCGCGCGCTCGGCCTGGACGCGATCGATGAGCTGCACGAGCTGGGCGGCGCTCTCCAGGTCCCCCAGGAAGGGCTCGCGCTGCCCCGCGGGCGGGTCTCCGCGCAGGGCGAGGAAGCGGAGGATCCCGGCGTCGAGGAACTCCCGGATGAGCGCGGTAGCTCCGGCGTAGGTGTTGCCGACGCAGGTGAGATGAGCGAGGGGTTCGACGTCGGTGTGCTCCCGGATGAAGCGCAGCACATCGAGCGAGCGGCCGCCGGTCGAGCCGCCGGCGCCGTAGGTCACCGACAGGAACTCCGGGCCGGCCGCGGCGAGACGACGGACGGTCTCGTGCAGGGCCTCCTGGCTCGACTCCGAGCGCGGCGGGTAGAGCTCGAAGGAGAACGGCACGCGGGAGGCGTCGAACGTGGAAGACATCTTCTCTCCAGGGGACAGGGGCCGGGGTCCGCGCACGACGAAGAGCACGTCGTTCGCGGGCGGGTGCCGGGCTCGGCTGTCGCTCCACGCCCGGGATGAACCGGGCGTTTCCAGAAACCTAGAACACGCCCTCGGCCCGCCGCACGAGTGTGACGTCGTGTGTCACCGCCCGTAGGCTCGAGGCATGTCCTCACCGTTCGGCTCCTGGTCCTCCCCCTTCACCGCCGCAGCCGTCGCAGGAGCGGCACCGCGCATCGACGGGGCCCGCTTCGTGGGCGACGAGGTGTGGTGGGCCGAGTCCGTGCCGGCTGAGGGCGGACGCGTCACGGTGCGCAGCTCGACGGGCGCGGAGATCCTCCCGGCACCCTGGAACGCCCGCTCCCGCATGCACGAGTACGGGGGCGGCGCCTGGACCGTCGACGGCGACACCCTGTACTTCGTCTCCGGAGCCGACCAGCGCGTGCACCGGATGGATCGCGGGACGGAGCCGAGCCCCCTCACCGCCGCCGGCCCCGCGTACGGCGGGCTGCGCGTGCAGAGCGGCCGACTGCTGGCCGTGCGGGAAGACCTCTCGACCGACCCGCACCGCCGCGCGATCGTGGAGATCCCCGTGGACGGTTCGGCCGCCGAGGACGCCTCCGCGATCCGGGTGATCGTCGAGGGTCCCGGCTTCTTCGCCCATCCCGCGCTCTCGCCCGACGGCAGCCGCGTCGCCTGGGTCGAATGGCAGGCGGACGGCATGCCCTGGGAGAGAGCCGCGCTCGCGATCGGATCCGCGGCCGGCGGGACGATCACCCGGGTCCCCACCTCCGCCGCCCTGCAGCCGGAATGGATCGGCGACGACGCGCTCGTGTTCGCCGACGACGGCTCGGGACGCTGGCAGCTCCATCACCTCACGCTCGACGGCCTCCAGGCCGGTGCCTCCCGCCCGCTCACCTCATCCGACGCGGACACCGGCTACGGCCTGTGGGTGCTCGGCAACCGCTGGTTCCAGCCGCTGGCGGACGGCCGCCTCGTGGCCGTCCGCACCGACGGCCGCGACGAGGTGCAGCTCGTGTCCCCGGACGGCGAGACGCGCGCCATCGCGGTCCCGGGCGACGGGCATCTCAGTGTGGACGACGTCTCCGGCTCCCGCGTGCTGCTCAGCGGAGACGGCTCGCGCGTGACCTCCGGCATCTGGTGCGTCGACGTCGACAGCGGGGCCGTCGAGACCGTCACCGGCGGCGCTCCGGTCGACGAGCACTGGATGCCGGCGGCCCAGCAGCTCGTCGTGGAGGGGGCGCACGGCCCCGTGCACGCCTTCGCTTATCCGCCCGCCGCGCCCGGAGAGCCCCGCGGCGCCGACGGCGAGCTCCCGCCCTACATCGTGCTCGTGCACGGCGGGCCCACCGCCCATGTCACGGGAGCGGCCTCCGCCTCGATCGCCTTCTTCACGAGCCGGGGAATCGGGGTCCTCGACGTGAACTACGGCGGGTCCACCGGTTACGGTCGGGCGTACCGCGACCGCCTGCAGGGACAGTGGGGCGTCGTGGACGTGGACGACGTGATCGCGGCCGCCCGCGGGCTCACCGACGCCGGGCTCGCCGATCCCGCGCGCATCGCCATCCGCGGCGGCTCGGCGGGCGGCTGGACGGTGCTCTCGGCGCTCGTGCGGGGTGGCACGTTCGCCGCGGGCATCAGCCGCTACGGCGTCGCGGATCTGCGGATGCTCGCCGCCGAGACCCACGACTTCGAGGCGTCGTACCTCGACGGCCTCGTCGGTCCGCTCCCCGCCGCCGAGGACGTGTACATCGAGCGCTCGCCTCTGACCCACGCCGACCGCATCGACGTGCCGGTGCTGCTGCTGCAGGGCGGGGAGGACCGCGTCGTGCCGCCGTCCCAGTCGGAGGCCATCCGCGACGCGCTGGCGGCGAACGGCATCGACCACGAGTACGTGCTGTACCCGGGCGAGGGTCACGGGTTCCGCAGCGCCGAGACCATCGTCGACGCGCTGGAACGCGAACTCGCGTTCCTCGGCCGGGTGTTCGGCTTCACGCCGAGCCTCTGAGCGCGGGCGGCTACTCGCCCACCCGGTTGCGCAGCCGCATCGCCCGCTCGGCCTCACGGGTGTCCTGGCGTTCGCGGAGGGTCTGACGCTTGTCGTACTCGCGCTTGCCCTTCGCGAGAGCGATCTCGACCTTGGCGCGACCGTCGGAGAAGTACAGCTTGAGCGGGATGAGCGTGTATCCGCCCGCGGAGACGGCGTGGGCGAGCTTCGCGATCTCCTCCCGGTGCAGGAGGAGCTTGCGGATGCGCTTGGCCGAGTGGTTCGTCCAGTGCCCCTGCGAGTACTCCGGGATGTGCACGGCGTCGAGGAAGACCTCGTTGCCCTTCACGAACGCGTACCCGTCGCTGAGGTTCGCGCGCCCCTGACGGAGCGACTTCACCTCGGTGCCGGTGAGCACCATCCCCGCCTCGTACGACTTCTCGATGTTGTAGTCGTGACGCGCGCGACGATTGGTCGCGATGACCTTCTCCCCGCGTTCCCTGGGCATGATGATCTCCTGTGCTGTGGTGCCGTGGACGGCTCGGCAGCAGATCGGCCGAGCAGCCTTTCAGGGTATCAGGTGCGCAGCCACCGTCGGATCGCGAAGCCCGCCGACAGGGCCGCGAGGACCACGCCGATCCCGACGAGGACCGGGACGACGAGGGCAGCATCCTGCATGGTCACCCAGGTGGTGATGAAGGGCACGCGGCCGCGCAGGTAGCCGTTCACGCCGAAGTGCATGCCCGCGACGACGGCGCCACTGGCCAGGGCGGAGCCCAGCAGCGCGGCGAACACGCCCTCCAGCACGAACGGGGTCTGGATGAAGCGGTTCGACGCGCCCACGAGGCGCATGATGCCGATCTCCTTGCGCCGCGCGTAGGCCGACAACCGGATCGTCGTGCCGATCAGCAGCGTCGCGGCGATGAGCATGAGCACGGCGATGCCGACGGCGATGTAGGTGGCCACCGTGAGCGCGGAGAACAGCGGTTCGAGGTATTGGAGCTGGTCCTGGACCTGCTCCACTCCTGCTTGGCCGCTGAACGCCTCGGCGAGCACCTGCGACTGGCCCGGGTCCTTCATGGTCACGAAGAAGACCTCGAACGCCTGGTCGGGCGAGAGCACGCTGGCCTGCTCCTCCCCCACCTGCTCGACGAGCTTGGCGTACGTCTCCTCCTTCGTGTCGAAGGTCATGGAGCTGATGAGCGGCGACAGCGCGTCGCCCTCGAGCTGGGCGCGCACGGCGGCGACCTGCTCCTCGCTCGCCGCACCGTCCACGCAGGTGTCCGACTCCGACACCGCGGAGCACATGTACACCGCCACCTGGGCGCGCTCGGCCCAGTAGCCGCGCATCACGCCGATCTGCGACTGCATGAGGATCGCGGCGCCGACGAACGTCAGCGACACGAACGTGACGAGCACGACGGAGATCACCATCGAGATGTTGCGCCGCAGGCCGACGAGGGCCTCGGTCAGGATCAGGCCGATTCTCATGAGGTCGGGCCCACTTCCTCGTCGTCCTGGTCCGACAGGCCGAGGCGGTCTGCCACGCCGAGCTCGGCGACGTCCACCTCCGGGATCACGATCGGACGCGTCCCGGGCGCCCCGGGGGCGGGGCGCGCGGCGGCGGACGGCGGCGATGCGGCCGGGGGATGCACCACGTCCGGCGGTTCGACCACGCCGGGCTCCCGTGCGGGCTCCGGCGGCTCGACCACCTGCGGGGCCGGGTCGGCGCCGGGCTTGGTGACCGCGGGAGACGCGGCCGCGGCCCGGCGTTGGGCGTCCAGCTCCTCGGCCAGTGCGGCGCGCACCACGGAGAGGTCGGCGGTCTGGCGCTGCACCTCCTGCACGGCGGTGAGAGCGGCGGCGGCCGCGGCACCGCGGACCTCCTCCGGCACCAGGCGCGGGATGTTCGAGGTGTCGCCGTATCCGCCGTGCACCTCGTCGCGGACCATCTCGCCGTCGCGGAGCTCGATCACGCGGCGGCGCATCTGGTCGACGAAGCCGGCCTCGTGCGTGGCCATGAGCACCGTCGTGCCGCCCGCGTTGATCCGGGCGAGCAGCTGCATGATGTCGACGGAGGTCGCGGGGTCGAGGTTTCCGGTGGGCTCGTCGGCCAGCAGCACTTGCGGACGGTTGACGAGCGCCCTGGCGATCGCGACGCGCTGCTGCTCCCCGCCGGAGAGCTCGTGCGGCATGCGCTTCTCCTTGCCGTCGAGCCCGACGAGCGCGAGCGCCTCGGGAACGGCCTGCTGGATGAAGCCGCGGGACGAGCCGGTGACCTGCAGCGTGAAGGCGACGTTCTGATAGACCGTCTTGGACGGCAGCAGCCGGAAGTCCTGGAACACCGAGCCGATGTGCCGACGGAAGTAGGGCACCTTCCGGTTCGCGAGCGCCCGCAGGTCGCGGCCGAGGACGGCCACCCGACCGCTCGTCGGCACGTCCTCGCGGAGGATGAGGCGCAGACAGGAGGACTTGCCGGACCCGGAGGCACCGACGAGGAAGACGAACTCCCCGCGCTGCACCTCGAAGTCGACACCGGACAGGGCGGGCTTCGACGTCCCGCGGTAGCGTTTCGTGACGTTCTCGAACCGAATCATGGCGAATCGAGCCTAAGCGCGCCACCGCCTCCGGCTCGGCACGACACCCCGCCGCGCAGCACGCCGCCCTGCGATTCCTCCGCGCCCCGGCCCCACCGGCGTCGTCGCCCGCTGCTATACATGGAGTGTCGATTCGCGTGCCCCACGCGAGCGCACACACGGAGGGGATCCCCATGACGACACCTGCTGGTTGGTACGACGACGGCTCCGGGCGCCTGCGCTGGTGGGACGGCCAGCAGTGGACCGAGCACTTCGCCCCGGAGACGACGGCGACAGGCGACACCACCGCGACGGCGACTGACGACACCACCGCGACGGCGACCGAAGACGCGGGCGCGGAGGGCACCCCGGCGGAGAGCCCCGCCGCGGCGACCGACGACCGCGCTCCCCTCGGAGAGGAGACGACGGCGTCGGCGGAGACCGTCACTCCCGAGCCCGTCGCCGCTGAGCGCGAGATCGCTCCGGACGAGCCCGCGACCGAGTTCATCGTCGCGCCTGAGCCGGCACAGGACTGGACCGCACCGACCAGCGGCGCGCACGAGCTCCCCGGCGCGGCGCCGATCGTTCCGCCGGCCGGTGCCGGTCAGGACGCGTACCAGGGCCAGGGCGGCTACCCGGCACCGGGCGCGTACCCGGGTGCGCAGGGCGCCGGCGGATACCCGGGCCAGGCACCGGGCGCTCAGGGAACGTATGCGGGGCAGGGGGCGTATCCCGGTCAAGGCGCGTACCCCGGTCAGGGCGCGTACCCCGGTCAGGGCGCGTACCCCGGTCAGGCGCCGGATCCCGCGGCGCCGAAGAAGGTCTCGGTGCTCGGACTCGTCGGCCTCGGGCTCGCCGCGCTCGGCCTCCTCCTTGCGTTCATCCCCGTGACGCTGCCGTTCGCCTGGTTCCTCCTGGCGGCCGGGTTCATCGTCTCGCTCATCTCCCTGTTCCTGAAGGGCACCAAGTGGCCGGGGATCACCGGGCTCGGGGTGTCGGTGCTCGGTGGCATCGTCGCGATCGTCGTGAGCATCTTCTTCGTGCTGGCCGTCGCGAACACCGTGCGTCCGGTCACGCTTCCCGACTACGACGAGGGCACGACTCAGAGCCCGGCGCCGGAGACCGACGACACCGGCGACGCGGGTACGGGTGAGGTCGCCGAGGGCACGCTGGGAGAGCCGGTCACCGTGCCGCAGCTCGAGGGCACGGCCGAGGTCACCATCCGTTCCGCCACGTTCGGGCCGAGCAACGGCTCGGACTTCGAGGCGAACAACGGCGGCTACCTGGTGATCGACGTGGCCTGGGAGACGCTCGACGGGACCACCTACGTCAACCCGCTCTACTTCTCCGTCGAGACCGCAGACGGCACCGAGGGCGACTACGACATCTTCGGCGAGGCGACGCTGGAGTCCAGCGAGCAGGACGCCGGGTCCACGGCGGAGGGCACCGTCTCGTTCGACGTCGCCGAGAGCCCGTCCTACGTGGTCGTCATCACGGACGAGATGCTGCAGGAGGTCGCGCGCGTGACCGTCGAGGCGTCGGCTCGCTGACCCGTCCGCACCGCACGACGAAGGCCCCGGGAGCTCCCGGGGCCTTCGTCGTAGGGGTCAGTCCTCGTCTTTGCGCTTGCGCCAGCGGATGCCCGCCGAGATGAAGTCGTCGAGGTCGCCGTCGAACACGGCGGCGGGGTTGCCGGACTCCTGGCCCGTACGGAGGTCTTTCACGAGCTGCTGTCCGTAGAGGAAGTAGGAGCGCATCTGATCGCCCCAGCTCGCGGTGATGTTGCCCGCAAGTTCCTTCTTCTTGGCGGCCTCCTGCTCCTTCTGCAGCAGGAGGAGGCGGTTCTGCAGCACGCGCATGGCCGCGGCGCGGTTCTGGATCTGCGACTTCTCGTTCTGCATCGACACGACGATGCCGGTCGGGAGGTGGGTGATGCGCACGGCGGAGTCGGTCGTGTTGACGGACTGGCCACCGGGGCCGGAGGAGCGGAAGACGTCGACCCGGATGTCGCTCTCGGGGATGTCGACCTCGGTCGCCTCCTCCATGAGCGGGATGACCTCGACCGCGGCGAACGACGTCTGGCGCTTGTCCGCGGAGCCGAACGGGCTGATGCGGGCGAGGCGGTGCGTGCCGGCCTCGACCGAGATCGTGCCGAAAGCGTACGGCGCGTCGATCTCGAAGGTCGCCGACTTGATGCCCGCGCCCTCCGCGTACGAGGTGTCCATGACCTTCACGGGGTACTTGTGACGCTCCGCCCAGCGCAGGTACATGCGCATGAGCATCTCGGCGAAGTCGGTGGCGTCGTCGCCGCCGGCGCCGGAGCGGATGGTGACGATGGCGCTGCGCTCGTCGTACTCGCCGTCGAGCAGCGTCTGCACCTCGAGCTGGTTGATGAGGTCGGTGAGCGTCTGCAGCTCCTTGCGCGCCTCGATCGCCGACTCCTCGTCACCCATCTCGTTCGCCAGATCGACGAGCACCTCGAGGTCGTCGAGGCGCTGGGCGATGCCGGTGATGCGGGCGAGCTCCGACTGACGGTGGCTCAGCGCGCTGGTGACCTTCTGGGCGTTCTCGGTGTCGTCCCAGAGGTCGGGCGCGCCGGCCTCCTCGCTGAGACGCGCGATGTCCTCGCGGAGACGGTTGACATCGACGACCTCGCTGATGTCGCCGAAGGTGTGCCTGAGCGCCTGGATTTCGGCGGAGAGATCTAGTTCGAGCATGACACCTCAGCCTAACGTGCCGCCCGCGCGCGCGGGGACGGTGGTGTCCGGTCGTCCGCGCCGACCGGAGTAGCGTGAAGGGCGTGAGCAGTGCATCCACGGTCCTCCGCCAGTTCGGGCCGATGGTGTACCTGCCGACCGTCCTCTTCTCCCTCGGCGAGGGCGCTGTGATCCCGCTCATCCCGGTCATCGCCGCGTCCATGGGGGCCGATGTCGCCTTCGCCGCCCTCGTCGCCTCGGCGCTCGTGGTCGGTCAGCTGTGCGGCAATCTCCCGGCCGGCTGGGCCGTGGGCCGCATCGGCGAGCGCTTCACGATGGTGATCGCGGGCGTCATCGCCATCCTCGCCGCCGTCGGCATGGTGTTCGCGCCGTCGCTCGGGGTCCTCGCGGCGTCCGTGTTCCTCCTGGGCCTGTGCGCCGCGGCGTTCGGGCTTGCTCGGCACGCGTTCATGACCACGCGGGTGCCGCTGGCGTTCCGCGCCCGCTCGCTCTCCCTGCTCGGCGGCAGCTTCCGTCTGGGGATCTTCATCGGCCCGTTCGTCTCCGCGGGTCTCCTGCAGCTCTTCGGCACCGAGGCCGCGGCGATCTGGTTCTTCCTCGCCTGCCTCGTGGTCATGGTCGTGCTCGTGCTCTTCGGACCGGATCCGGAGAAGACGGTCGCCCCGCTGCGGACGACGATCCGGTTCGCGGAGGACAGCGGAGAGGCCGTGACCGGGTCGATCCCTACCGTCGAGCGGGCCGGGATCTTCCAGACCATGTGGCGGCAGCGCGGAGTGCTCGGTCGGCTCGGACTCGCTGCGGCCTCGCTGTCGGCGGTGCGGTCGGCACGGCAGGTCGTCCTGCCGCTGTGGGGACTCTCCCTGGGCCTCGACGCGTCGACCATCGCCCTCGTCGTCGGCGTCTCCGGAGCCATCGACTTCGCCCTGTTCTACGCCAGCGGCCAGGTGATGGACCGCTTCGGCCGGCTCTGGGCGGCCATGCCCGCGATGGTGCTGATGGGCGCCGGGTTCCTCGCCCTGTCGGTCACGCACGACCTCGACTCCGCCGTGCTCTGGTTCGGCATGTTCGCCGCGGTCCTCGGCGTCGGCAACGGACTGTCGAGCGGCATCCTCCTCACTCTCGGCGCGGACGTCGCCCCGAAGCACGACCCGGCCGCGTTCCTCGGGTCGTGGCGCACCCTCACCGATGCCGGCGGCGCGGTCGCCCCGCTCCTCGTCTCGGGCATCACCGCGGTCGCGTCCCTGTCGTTCGCGGCGGGGGCCATGGGCCTGATCGGACTCGTCGGCGCCGCCGGGTTCCTCCGCTGGATCCCCCGGTTCGTGCCCCGCACGCCGCCGCGCACGCCGGACCCGGCCGACGACTGAGTACCCGGTCGCTCAGCGCAACGCCGTCCGGCTCGTGGCCGTCGCCTGCAGCGGCACCCCGTCCGGCACGAACGGCGAGAGCAGCGGCGGGTGCCAGGTCGCCGCGACGGTGACGCGCGCGCTCACGCCGTCCGGGGTGCCCGCGTCGACGACGGTCGCCTCGAACCCCGCTCCGAGAACGAGCGGCACCGCCTGCTCGGCCACCCCCGCGTCGGTGAGCGTCGCGCGCGGCACCTCCCCCTCCACCTGCAGCGTGAAGCCGTCCGCTCCGGCGAGCGCCGCCGCATCCGCGAGCCCGTCCAGCCGCTTCTGGGCGATGTAGAGGTCGGTGGCGCAGATGCACACGAACAGCACCGCGAGCGCGAGGATGAGGTAGCCGAGCACGAGCAGCAGCACGCTCCCGTCGTCGTCGCCCTCACCGTGCTGCTTCAGGGCCGGTACGCGTCCCCTCATCCCCCGCCCCATCGCCGCGACACCTTCTGCACCGACACCGCTTCGACGGGGACGGCGGTCGCCTGGTCGAGTCCGAGCACGCCCGGCACGAGCGGCAGCGGTACGCGCGTGGAGACCGTGACGACCACCGTCGCTCCCGCCGCCGGACAGGCCGAGGTCCGGGGACGGCACGACACGGAGACGTCGACCGCTCCGCTATCGATGCCGTACTCCGCGACGATCCCGTCCAGTACCTCCTCCCCGCGGTCGGCCGCCGCCGCGATGTCGGGTGCCGAGGCGATGGCTCGTGCGGCCTGGCGGGCCGCAGCCTCGACGCCCAGCGACTGCTCCTGCACCGAGCCCACGGCGATCACGAGGTACAGCAGCGGCACGAGCATGATCACCCCGACGGCGATGAACTCCAGCGAGCTCGACCCCGCATCATCGCGCATCGAACGACTCCGCCGGTGCGTGAGCCTCCACCTGCAGGGCCGCAGGAACGCCGACGAGGCCGAACACCGGGAGCATCGTCCGGATCCGGACCTCGACGGTCTCCTGTCCGCCCCGCCGCGCCGAGGCCACCGTGATGTCGTCGGCATAGGAGGGGCCGACCGCACGACGGATGACCTCACGCGCCCGCTCCTCCCCTTCCGCCGCCGTCGTGTCCGCGAGAGCCGCGTAGTACGCCCCCTCGACCGCGGCGTCATGGACGACGTTGCGCACGTAGATCGCGAACGCCAGTTGCAGCACCGCGAGGGTGAGCGCGGTGAGCAGGGTGCCGACGAGGAGGAACTCCACCGGGTTCGATCCGCGGTCGTCGGTCACCCCCGCAGGCGCACGCATGTCAGAGCCCCGACACCCGCTGGATGGCCTGCTCGAAGAGGGAGGTGAGCGCGGGCCCGGCGACCGCCCAGATGAGCACGACGAGGCCCGCGGTCATCAGGGTCACGAGCACCCAGCCGGGCACGTCTCCCCGTTCGTCATCGTGGAAGGCACGGAGTATCGAGCGCGCACGAGAGATCATGCCGCCAGTGTGCATCGGAGACCCGCCGCGGCGCGGACGTTATCCACAGGGGCGGCCTTCATGGTCGTCTACCGGAAGCCGCGGGAGCGCAATAGGCTCCTGCCCCATGGAACCCAACCCCCTGCTGCCGTCGATTCCGGTGCTGATCGCGATCGTCGTCGGCGTGGTGATCCTCGTCGCCGTCATCATCATCGTCGTCGCTGCGCGAAGGGCGAAGCGGCGGGGTTCTGTACTCCCGTCGCACGATTCGCACAACCCCGGGTCCGGACACCACGACGAGGGATAGCCTGTCACGCATGCGCCCCGGACCTGACGATGAGATGCGGGCGCGGGTCGAGATCGACGGGCTCACCTATCCTCTGCCTCGCGGCACCGATGTCGTCGCCCTCCGAGAACGGATCGAAGCCGCCGCACGTACCGAGCCGACATTCGTCTCGTTCGCCACGTCGGACGGCCTCGCGAGTGTGCTCGTCCACCCGACGTCGCGAGTGTTCCTCTTCCGGGTCAAGGTAGCCGGCGAGGGAAGCCTCGCCGAAGACCTCGGGGGACTACCGGACTGGGACGTCTGAGCGCCGCGGGAAGCCGCGGCAGCGTCAGGAGGTGAACTCCTCGATGAGGAGCTCGCCGCGCGCGTTCAAGCGCTCCATCATGTGACTGACCCGGGCCGGGTCGATCGCCGGGACCGGGTCGGCGTCGAACTCGAGAACCAGCGGGATGGCCGGGTGCATCCACGCGGAGAGCCGACCGGGGCTCTTCTTGCCCGACGGCCACGTCATCATGAAGCTCTCCTGGCGCCGCAGCTTCGTGGAGATAACGATCTTCAGATGCGCCAGCAGGGTGTCCTCGACATCGATCGGCGGACGAGAGCTGTTGTACTCGAGACTTCCCATAGACAAAACGTAAGCCCTCGCGACCTCACCCACCGACCACTCACCCGATGCCGAGGCGCAAGATGAACAGGCCCGGGTAGATCGCGAACACGACGGACAGCGGCAGGATCAGGAAGACCAGCGGCAGCAGCATGAAGATCTCCTTCCGTCCGGCCTGCTCGATGAGCGTGCGCTTGGCCTCCTCCCGCGTGTCGTCGGCCTGAGCGCGCAGGACGGCGGCGAGCGGCGCACCATGTTCGAGCGCCGCGACGATCTGGTCCACGGCCCGCGTCAGCCCGGGAAGCTCCAACCGAGCCGCCATCGCCGTCAGCGCGTCCGCCAGCGGCGACCCCGTCCCGACCTCCAGTACCACGCGACGCAGCTCGCCCGTGAGCTCCCCCGACCCCACACCGGCCACGCGCTTCACGGCATCGAGGAACCCCTCGCCCGCCGAGAGACAGAGCGCCAGGAACTCCAGCGTCGTCGGCAGCTCCTCGGTCAGGCGCACCTTCCGCGCACGCACCCGCGCCGACAGTCGCAGGTCGTACGCCACACCGGCCGCCGCTCCCGCGAGGAGCGGGATCGACCCGACCGGAGGCGACCACCGACCGATCACGACGAGAACGATGACGGCGAGCGCTCCGGCAGCGATTCCGCCCACGATCACCGCGAGCTGACGACCGCGGAAGGCGACGGGATCGAGTGCGGAGCCCGCTTGCGCGAGCCGCCGTCGGAGAGCATCCGTCCCGCCGAGCAGACGGTCGAGCGCCCGCGCCCCCCGCGCACCGAGGCGGAACCCTCCGGCGGGCAGGGTGCCGGGCCGGGCGAAGGCATCGCGCGGCAACACCTCGTCGTCGACGACGTCCCGCACGTACGGCGCGATCCGCGACGCGAGCGACGCCGCCCGCCACCGCGGGAGGCCCGCCAGAAGCGAGAGGACACCCCCGGCGAATCCCCCGCCGAGCAGCACGGCCACGGCGAGCGCGGAGAGCCCGCTCACCCGAACCACCGACGTGGCTCGGGCAGCCGACCGATCCGGATCATGAGGCGGAACGCGACGACGGACACGACCGCGCCCACGACGATCACGGCGATCCCTTCCGGCGTGCCATAGGCCTTGGCCCCCTCCGGGCGCAGGATCAGGAGGGTGAGGATGACCCACGGCGCCACGGCTCCGAGGACGGCCGCCCCGCGGATCCACGACTGCCGCGCCTCGACCTCGCCGCGGAGCGCCGCGTCGGCACGGACCGACGAGGAGAGCGCCCGCAGCACGCCGATGAGCTCGGTCCCGCCGACCTGCCGCGCCATCCGCAGGGTCTCGATGATCCGGTCCCCGAGAGGATCAGCGAGGACGGCTTTCAGCCGGTCGAGACTGGCGTCGAACCGTCCGCTGCTCCGCAGGTCCCGGGCGAACACGTCGAACGCGGGGCGGAGCGGCGGTGGAGCCGATTCCGCGAGGGTGGCCACCGCGTCGGGGAGCGACAGACCGACCCGGATCGCGGCGATCAGCAGGTCGCAGACGTCGGGCCAGAGCTGGCGCCGCAGACGCCGCAGCCGCAGACGGCGGCCACGCAGGTAGGCGATCGGCGCCGTGCCTCCGGCCAGCCCGGCCAGAATCGCGAGCGCGGCGCTCCCCGTGACGAGCCAGGCGAGGGAGGCGGCGCCGAGCGCGGCACCGGCGATGCCGATCAGGAGAGAGCGGGTCTGCACCGCCGGGAACCCCGCCTCGCCCGCGAGACGAGCCAGGCCACCGCGATGCGGAGAGGACGCGGAGCGTTCCCCTGCCGGCCACAGCCACGGTGACAGGATCAGGAGCACGCCGGCCGCGAGCGTCGCGCCGAGGAGGATCGTCATGCGAGGACCTCCGAGCCGCCCGGGGCCGATCGGCCGCGGGGACGCCCGGCTCCGAGAATCGGCCTGCTGAGCACCCGCCCCTCGATCACCTCACCCGTCGGGGCGACGATCTCCTCGACGTATCGGCGCCCCGCCGCATCGCGCGTGCAGTGGACGACGAGGTCGACGGACGACGCGATCGCCGGGGCGACGAAGCCACGGTCGATGTTCCGGCCGGCGAGGAGGGGCAGTAGGCACAGCTTGTCGAGCGCCTCCGCGGCGGAGTTGGCGTGCACCGTGCAGGCCCCGGGCACTCCGGTGTTCAGCGCGAGCACGAGGTCGAGCGCTTCCGCGTCGCGCACCTCCCCCACCACGAGCCGGTCCGGTCGCATTCGCAAGGCCTCCTTCACCAACCGCCGTAGCGTGATCTCGCCCGTGCCTTCCAGGCTCGGCTGACGCCCCTGCAGCGCGACCACATCGGGGCCCTCCACCGCGAGCTCGAACGTCTCCTCCACCGTGATGATCCGCTGGTCGGCGGCGCAGGCGGCGAGAAGCGCCCCGAGCATCGTCGTCTTGCCCGCATGGGTCGCTCCCGACACGATCACGGACGCGCCCGTCCGCATTGCCTCGTTCAAGGCGCGCGCGGCCTCGGGAGTCAGCGCGCCCTGCGCCGTGAGCGCCTCCAGCGAGCGGTGCCCGGGAAGGAACTTGCGGATGTTGACCACCCACGACCCGCGCACGACATCGGCGATCGCCACGTGCAGCCGCGAGCCGTCCGGCAGCGATGCATCGACGAACGGCTGCCCGATGTCCACCCGCCGTCCCGTCGCCTGCAGCATCCTCTCCACGAGATCCCGCACCGTCGCCTCGTCCCACCGCAGCGCCGTCCGCTCTGCGATACCACCCCGCGCTGTGTGCACGGCCCCATCGCCGTTGACCCACACCTCCTCGATGCCCGGGTCGTCGAGCAGCGGCTGCAGAGCACCGAAGCCACTCACCGCCGCCAGCACGTCCCGCACGCACGCCGCCTCGTCCTCGACCAGCACGCCGCCCCGCGCGAGCGCCCGATCATCGTGACGCCGCACCTCCGCCTGTGTGATCTCCCGCGCCCGCTCGGGATCGGTCGCCGGGTCCACCCCCTCGCTCCGCAGCCGACGCCGCACGAGGTCGGCGATGATCGACGCGGGCTGCTCCATCCCTGCATCCTCGCAACGATCACCTCCCGGCCCGCGGAGTTATCCACACCCCATCCGCCGCCTCCGAACGGAGGCCGTCCGGCACCCGGTACCGTGCAGGCATGAAGCGGTTCACTGTCTCGTGCGGGCTCCTCGGCGTTCTCGTCCTGTCAGGCTGCACCGGGGGTGCCGATCTCCTGCCGTGCCAGAGCGTGGCCGCCGTCGATACGGAGCTCGAGGCCTTCTTCGCCCAGGACACGGTCGGCGGCAGGCCGAGCCCGGAGCAGACCGAGCGCCTGAAGGAGCTCGCCGACGAGTACGCCGAGCTGGACGTCGACGGCGAGGTGCAGGAGGCGGCGACGGCGGTGAGCGACGACCTGCGCGCGCTCTACGACTACCGCGTCGGCGTCCAGAACGGCGACGCCGCGGACCCCGACCGCGAACAGGAACTCCGCCGGACCGCGATCGATACGTTCGTCGAGGGGCAGGCCGTCTGCATCGAGGGCTCCTGACGCCGCCGTATCGAGCCGCCCGCCCTGGTGTCAACCGGTACGTCCCCCGTCGTCGCGCTCCCTAGGCTGAGGAGCAGACCTGCGAGGAGACGACGTGCACCGCGCCACACCAGCCGCCCCCGAACCGACCCTGAGCGTGGTCATCCCGGTCAAGGACGACGCGGCGGAACTGCGGCGGTGTCTCCGCGCCCTCGCCCGGCAGACGCTCCCGCCCGACGAGATCATCGTCGTGGACAACGCCTCGACCGACGATTCGGCCGCCGTGGCCGCCCAGCACGGTGCACGGGTCGTGCGGTGCGACACCCCGGGCATCCCCGCGGCGAGCGCGACCGGGTACGACGCGGCGACGGGCGACGTGATCCTGCGGCTCGACGCCGACGGCGTGCCGGGGCCGCGGTGGATCGAGACGGTGGCGACCGCGTGCACACGCGATCCGCGGGTCGGCGCCTGGACAGGCGGGGCGCATTTCGTCGACGGCCCCCGGTTCCTGCGCCGGCCCCTCGCGGCGGCCTACCTGCTGTCCTACGTCGTCGTATGCGGCTCTGCCCTCGGCCACGCACCACTGTTCGGGTCGAACCTCGCCCTCCGCCGCTCGACGTGGCTCGCCGTCCGCGATCGCGTGCACGGCGACGCCGCGCTCCACGACGACCTCGACCTCGCCTTCCATGTCGGCGAACGCCACCGCATCCGCTGGCTCCTGCACACCGACATGGGCATCTCCATGCGCCCGTTCGGCAGCGGCCGCTCCTTCGCCCGCCGGGCCTGGATCGGCGCCCGCACCGTCCTCGTGCACTGGCCGGAGGACTTCCCTCCTGTGCGCTGGGTGCGGCTCGTGCTACGCCGCGCACTGCACCGGCTCGGCGTTCCCGCGCCCGGAGCCCGCCGATGACCGCCCCGCTCCTCGGAACACCATCCGCCACCGAGCTGCACGTCATGTCCCTCAACATCCGCCGCGACCTCGGTGCCCTCGCCTGGCCGCGCGCCGACCGCTGGGAGATCCGACGCCCCCGGCTGACCGCGCTCCTGCGCACCGAGCGGCCGGACGTCCTCGGTGTGCAGGAGGCCCTTCCCGCGCAGGCCGCCGCCGTCTCCGCCGCGCTCGGCCCGTCGTTCCGCCGCGTCGGCCACGGCCGCCTCCCCGGACCCCGCGGCGAGGGCTGTCCCCTCTTCTATGACGCCGACCGGCTGGAGCTGCGCACCTGGCGACAGGTCGCGCTCTCCCTCACCCCCGATCGCCCCGGTTCCCGCTCCTGGCTGAGCGTCGCGCCGCGGGTGGCGGTGGAGGCATCCTTCCGCGACCGCCGCACGGACGCCCCCGTCACCGTGCTCAACACCCACCTCGACGCCTTCTCGCCGTGGGCTCGGCTCCGTCAGGCCCAGGCGGTGCACGACCTCGCCGCCGCCTCTGCGACACCCGTCATCCTCCTCGCGGACGTCAACGCCGCCGCGGGCTCGGCACCGTGGCGTGCCCTGGAAGCCGACGACGTCCTCCGCGATTCGTGGACGGCCGCCGTGTCCCGCCGCACACCCGCCTGGAGCACGTTCTCCGGCTACCGATCGCCGCGCCGCGGACGCCGCATCGACGGCATCCTCACCTCCCCCACGCTTTCCGTGCGCCGGGTGGGCATCGACGCCCGCCAGTATGGAGGGGGCTGGCCGTCGGATCACCTCCCCGTGCACGCCCTGATCGATCTCGCCCCCGCTGCCGCACCCGAGGAGCCCGCATGAAGGAGGACTTCCTCCGCCCGCCGCAGTCCGTCGCGGAGTACGGCGCCGACGCCGTCCGGGTGATCGGTATCCTCAGCGTCCTCGTCGCGGCGATCTGGTCGACCCCGACCGACGCCGGCATCCTCGCGCTCGCTCTTCCCGCCCTCATGCTCCCCCGCGTCCTCGGGATGCGCGGCGGCATCGACCTCACGATCGGCCTGATCGTGCTCATCGCGGCGGCGAGCAATGTGTTCGACCTGTACCGCACGCTCACCGGGTGGGACCTCGTCGTGCACTTCGTCTGCACAGGCGCCCTCGCCGCCACCGGCTACCTCGTGCTCTCCCGCCTCGGCATCGTCACCGCGCAGGAGTCGCCGGCGTTCCGACCGCGCATCCCGATCGTCCTCTGCACCGTCATCGGGCTCGCGGCCAGCGCCGTGTGGGAGATGATCGAGTGGGCGGGACGCACCTTCATCACCGACGAGATCTTCGTCACCTACGAAGACACCATCGGCGACATGGCGATGGGCGGACTCGGTGCGCTCGCGGCGGGAGTCCTCGTCGCCGTCGTCCGGCTGGAGCGTCATCGCCCTGCGTGACGGCGCGGAACTGCGGGACGATCCCCAGGGTCGAACAGCGCGCGGGTCAGTAGACTGAAGCCACCGCGCGGGAGTGGTGGAATTGGCAGACACGCAGGATTTAGGTTCCTGTGCCCCAGGGCGTGTGGGTTCAAGTCCCACCTTCCGCACGACGGGTGCTTCGGCGCCCGCATCGCTCCACCGCCGACACCTCACGACCGACGGGAATCCCGCCAGTGCTCGAAAGCATGCTGCACGCCCCCACCGCGCTCATCCCGTGGCTCGATCCGCAGACGATCATCGGGGCGGCGGGTCCGTGGGCGCTCCTCGTGGTCTGCTTCATCATCTTCGCCGAGACCGGTCTGCTGGTCGGCTTCCTCCTGCCCGGTGACACGCTGCTCATCATCGCGGGCCTGCTGACCCACACGAGCAACGTCTTCGGCGTGAACATCTGGGTCGTCTCGCTGCTCATCGCCCTCTCGGCGTTCATCGGCGGCGAGGTCGGCTACGTCATCGGGCACAAGGGCGGCCCCGCGGTGTTCGAACGCAAGGAATCCGGCCTGTTCAGCAAGAAGAACGTCGAGCGCACCAACGCGTTCTTCGAGCGCTTCGGCGGCCTCACCGTGATCCTCGCGCGCTTCGTTCCGATCGTGCGCACGTTCGCTCCGGTCGCCGCCGGCGTGGGCCACATGCCCTGGCGGCGCTATTCGCTCTACAACTTCATCGGGGCGATGATCTGGGGCTTCGGCCTCACGATGGTCGGCTACCTCATCGCCTACATCCCGTGGGTGCGAGACCTCGTCGTCGAGTACATCGACATCATCCTGCTCATCGCCGTCGGCGGCACAGCGATCGTCACCCTGTGGCACTACCTCACCGAGCGCCACAAGGCGAAGAAGGCCGCGGCCGCGGGCGAAGACGTCGTGACCGACCACGAGGAGGCGGAGGAGCTCGTCCTCGACGCCGACGTGTTCGACCGGGCCCCCGACCTCGACGGCGACGGCAAGCACTGATCCCGTCGCGGGTCAGCCCGCGTTCTTCGAGCGCTTCTCCTTGGAGCGGGCCACGCTCGCGCGCAGCGCCTCCATCAGGTCGATGACCTCGCCGCCGTCCGCCGCCTTCTCGCCGTCGCCGCCGAACGTCTCGGCCACATCGAACGTCTCCCCGGCCTCGATCTTCGCGTCGATGAGGGTGCGGAGCTCCTTCTGGTACTCGTCGACGAACTCCTCGGGATCGAAGTCGGCCGAGTAGCTGTCCACGAGCGAAGACGACAGCTCCAGCTCCTTCTTCGAGATCCGCACGTCCTCGTCGAGGGACGGGAACTCCGCCTCCCGGACCTCGTCCGACCACAGGAGCGTCTGGAGCACGAGCACCTTGCCCCGCACGCGCAGGGCGGCGAGCCGCGTCTTCTGGCGCAGCGTGAACCGCACGATCGCGGTGCGGTCGGTCTGCTCCAGAGTCTTGCGCAGCAGCACGTACGCCTTCGGCGACTTCGAGTCGGGCTCCAGGTAGTACGGCTTGTCGAGGGTGAGCGGATCGACCTGTTCGGAGGGCACGAACTCCACCACGTCGATCTCGCGGCTCTTCTCCGCCGGCAGCGCGGCGAGGTCGTCCTTGGTGAGCACGACCGTCTGCCCGTCGTCGACGTAGGCGCGGTCGATGTCGGAGTAGGCGACCGTCTCGCCGCACACCTCACACGTCCGCTGGTAGCGGATGCGGCCGCCGTCCTTGTCGTGCACCTGATGCAGCGGCACGTCGTGGTCCTCGGTCGCGGAGTACACCTTGACCGGCACGTTCACCAGCCCGAACGTCAGGGCGCCCTTCCAGATCGTCCTCATCACACCAGTAGACACCAGCCCCACCCGTCACGACCACCCCTTGACTACGCTGGCTCCATGGTGGGAGAGGCGCAGGTCGTGCAGGTCGACGGCCGACGACTGCGCGTGACCAACCTCGACAAGGTCGTCTATCCGGAGACGGGCACGACCAAGGGCGAGGTCATCGCCTACTACACCGCCATCGCGCCCCTGCTCCTGCCCCTCCTCGACGGCCGCCCGGTCACCCGCAAGCGCTGGGTCGAGGGGGTCGGCACCGCCGCCGCCCCGGAAGACTCCTTCTTCACGAAGCAGCTCGAGCCCGGGGCTCCGGACTGGATCCCGCGGCAGGACATCCAGCACTCCGACGGTCCCAAGGCGTATCCGCTGGTGGAGGACGTTCCCACGCTCGTGTGGCTCGCGCAGGTCGCCGCGATCGAGCTGCACGTGCCGCAATGGCGGTTCACCCCGGAGGGCCTGCCCGGTCGCCCGGACCGTCTCGTGCTCGACCTCGACCCCGGACCCGGCGCCGAGCTCGCACAGTGCGCCGAGGTCGCCCGGATCGCCAGGACGCTCCTCACCGGCATGGGCCTCGACCCCCTGCCCGTGACGAGCGGCAGCAAGGGCATCCACCTCTACGCGTCCCTGCCCGGCGAGCAGACCAGCGCCGAGGTCTCCGCCGTGGTCAAAGAACTGGCCCGCATCATCGAGAACGACCACCCGGACCTCGCGACGAGCGTCATGTCCAAGGCCGTGCGCGGGGGCAAGGTGTTCCTCGACTGGAGCCAGAACAACGGCAAGAAGACGACGATCTCCCCGTACTCCCTGCGCGGGCGCGCCCGCCCCGGCGTCGCGGCGCCGCGCACGTGGGAGGAGCTCGACGACCCGGGGCTCGCCCACCTCGAACTGGACGACGTGCTCGCACGCGCGGCTGCCGGGTTCGACCCGCTCTCGTCGCTCCGCCCCGACGCTCCGGCACTGCCCTCGAACGCGCCCGCCTCGCCCCCGGCTCCCGCGATCCGGGCGGCGGCCCCCGCCCCCACCCGCCGCGGACGGCCGCTCGCCGCGCCCGCACCGTCACCCGCCGGGGCCACCCTCCCCTCCCTCGCCCCGATGCTCGCCGAGAACGGCACCCCCGCGATCGCTCGAAACCTCAGCACCCCGTCCTGGGTGGAGGTGAAGTGGGACGGCATCCGTGCGATCGGCACCTGGCGCGACGGGCACATGTCGCTGCACGCCCGTCGCGGCACCGACATCACCGCCCGCTACCCCGAGCTGACGGCCGACGGCGCCCCGTTCCTCCCGGTCGACGAGGCGATCGTCGACGGGGAGATCGTCGCCTTCGACAGCGCCGCCCGGCCGAGCTTCTCCCTGCTGCAGAACCGCATGCACCTCACCCGGCCCCGGGAGATCGAGCGCGAGGTGGTGCGCACACCGGTCGTGTACATGCTGTTCGACCTGCTCCGCCTCGACGGCCACGACCTCACCGGGATGCCGCTCCGCGAGCGCCGCACGCTCCTGGGCGACATCGTGGCGGGAGTCGACGCGCCCATCCAGGTCCCACCCGTCTTCGACGACGTGGACGCGGCGCTGGCCGCGAGCGAGGAGTTCGGTCTGGAGGGCGTCGTCGTGAAGGATCCGGCGTCGCGGTACCGCGCCGGCCAGCGCTCGCCCTCCTGGCTCAAGCTCAAGAACACCCGCATGCAGGAGGCGGTGATCGTCGGCATCCGCCCGGGAAAGGGCGAGCGGGAGGGCACCCTCGGCTCTCTCCTCCTCGCGGTCCCGGAGGGCGGCGACCTCCGCTACATCGGCCGCGTGGGCACTGGATTCACCGACCGGATCCTTCGCGATCTCCTCGCGCGCCTGAAGCCGCTGCACGTGCCGCGGGCACCGCTCGACGGCGTGCCCCGACCCGATGCCTCCGACGCCCTGTGGGTGCGACCCGAGCTCGTGGGCGAGGTAGAGTTCGCGAACTGGACGCCGGACGGCATCCTCCGGCACGCGCGTTGGCGAGGTCTGCGCCCGGACAAGACCGTCGACGAGATCACCGTCGAGGCGTGAGCGGCACGCTGCTCACGCGTGGTGCGGTTCGCAGTCGCTCTGCTCGGCCGGCTCGATCTGGAACGTGGAGTGCGCGACGTCGAAGTGATCCGCGAGGCACGCCTGCATCTCCGACAACAGGGCCGCCGAACGGCCGTCCGCCAGCAGGTCCGGTCGCACGCTGACGTGCGCGGTGAAGACGGGCGCCCCGCGGGTGAGCTGCCACACGTGCACGTCGTGGACCCCGACGACGCCGTCGTAGCCGAGCAGGTGGGTGCGGATCTCGCCGACGGCCATGCCCTTCGGCGCCGACTCGGCGAGCACGGAGAACACCTCCTTGAGCAGCACGAACGCCCGCGGGATGATCATCGCCGCGATGAACAGCGAGGCGAGCGCGTCGGCCGGCATCCAGCCCGTCACGAGGATCACGCCCGCCGCGATGATGACCATGAGCGACCCGAGCAGGTCGCCCATCACCTCGAGGTAGGCGCCCCGCACGTTGAGATTCGTGCGCTGGGCCCGGCTGAGCAGCCACATCGACACCGCGTTCGCGAGCAAGCCGACGACCGCGACGACGAGCATGAGCCCGCCCGCGACCTCGATCTCGGAAGGGTTCAGCAGCCGCTGCACCCCCTGCACGGCGACGACCGTGGCGAGGGCGATGAGGATGACCGCGTTGATGAGCGCTCCGAAGACCTCCGCGCGCTGATAGCCGAACGTCCGCCGGTCGTCCGCGGGCCGCGCCGCCACGGTCGCGGCGATGAGGGCGATCACGAGCGCCGAGGCGTCCGTGAACATGTGCGCGGCGTCCGCGAGCAGCGCGAGCGAGCCCGTGAGGAGGGCTCCGACGACCTGCACGATCATCACGGTCGCCGTGAGGGTCAACGAGATCGCGAGCAGGCGACGGCTGCTCGCCGAACGGAGACCGCCGGGCGCGGGCGCGTGATCGTGCATGCCCCCAGGCTAGCCCGGCATCGGGTGCGGAGAGGCCGTTTCCGCCTAGTCGGGAACAGTAACGATTCTCACCGTCAGCAGGGGTTCTTCCGCGGGATCCTCAGAGCGCGGCGAGCAGCGGCACGAGCGCCGCGAAGGCGCGGGCGCGATGCGACTGCGACTGCTTCTCCTCGGCCGTGAAGTCCCCCACGGTGCGCTCCGCGCCGTCGGGCTGGCCGTCCGGGATGAAGATCGGGTCGTAGCCGAAACCGCCGCCCCCGGAGGCGTCGTGGGCGAGGCGTCCGGGCCAGATCCCCTCGACGACGTGCTCGCGACCGTCCGGGAGGACGAGGGCGATGGTCGAGGTGAAGTGCGCCGAGCGATGCGGGTCGGCGATGTCACGCAGCTGGTCGAGCAGCAGCTCCAGATTCGCCGTGGCGTCCTTCTTCTGTCCTGCCCAGTACGCCGAGAACACCCCGGGCGACCCGCCGAGCACGTCCACGCAGATGCCGGAGTCGTCGGCGAGCGCCGCGAGGCCGGTGTGCGCGGCGGCCGCTCGCGCCTTGAGGAGCGCGTTCTCGGCGAACGTCACCCCGTCCTCGACCGGCTCGGGACCGTCATAGCCGACGACCTCCAGGTCGGGCCGCGTCTGCTGGACGATCTGCTGGAACTCCCCGACCTTGTGCGGGTTGTGGGTCGCGAGGACGACGCGCATGCTCAGGCTCCCGCCAGAGCGGCGAGCTGCCGGTCCTTCAGCTCCGCGCAGCCGGCGACCCCGAGGTCGAGGAGCGCGTCGAGCTCGCGCTTGTCGAACGGCGCTCCCTCGGCCGTGCCCTGCACCTCGACGAACAGGCCGCGGCCGGTCACGACGACGTTCATGTCGGTCTCGGCCCGCACGTCCTCGACGTAGGCGAGGTCGAGCATCGGCTCCCCGTCGACGATGCCGACCGACACCGCGGAGACCGAGTCGAGCAGCGGCGTCGAGTTCTTGCCGATGAACTTCTTGTCCCGGCCCCATTCGATGGCATCGGCCAGGGCGACGTAGGCGCCGGTGATCGCCGCCGTGCGAGTGCCGCCGTCGGCCTGGAGCACGTCGCAGTCGATGACGATGGTGTTCTCGCCCAGCGCCTTGGTGTCGACGACGGCGCGGAGAGCGCGACCGATGAGGCGGGAGATCTCGTGCGTGCGGCCGCCGATGCGCCCCTTCACGCTCTCCCGGTCGTTGCGGCTGTTCGTCGCGCGCGGGAGCATCGCGTACTCCGCCGTGACCCAGCCCTTGCCCTTGCCGGTGAGCCAGCGCGGCACACCGTTCGTGAACGAGGCGGTGCACAGCACCTTCGTCCCGCCGAAGCTGATGAGAGCCGAGCCCTCGGCCTGCGCGCTCCAGCCGCGCTCGATGGTGATCTCGCGGAGCTGCGAGGTGGAACGGCCGTCGGCGCGGACGATGTCGGTCATGTGCTTCTCTCGGTCGGGGATGGAGCGACGGGCTCAGCGCGCGTCGAGGGCGGAATCGGGAAGCGTGATGACGCCGGTCTGGACGAGCTGCACGTCGCGCACCTCGCGGCCCATGAGCCGGTTCGCGAGCGCCGTGAAGTCGTCGGCGGAGGCGCCAGTGGCCTCGTACACGTAGGTCGCGGTGGCGTCGGGCGGCGCCAGCAGATCGCCGCGCACGAGCTGGCGGTACACGTCGCCCGCGGTCTCGTCGTCGCTGGAGACCAGGGTCACGCCCTCCCCCATGACGTAGCTGATGGCACCACGGAGGAACGGATAGTGCGTGCAGCCGAGGACGAGCGTGTCCACGTCGGCCTCCCGCAGCGGCGCGAGGTACTCCTCGGCCACGGCGAGCACCTCGGGGGTCCCGGTCACGCCGGCCTCGACGAACTCGACGAACCGGGGGCAGGCCGCCGTGAACACCTGCAGGCGCTCGTTCACCTCGAGCATGTCCTGGTAGGCCCGCGAGCCGATGGTGCCGACGGTGCCGATCACGCCGACCCGGCCGTTCCTCGTCGTCGAGACCGCGCGTCGCACGGCCGGACCGATCACCTCGACGACGGGCACGTCGTAGCGCTCGCGCGCATCGCGCAGCATGGCCGCGGACGCGGTGTTGCAGGCGATCACGAGCATCTTCACGCCCTGGTCGACCAGCGTGTCCAGCACCTCGAGCGCGTAGCGGCGCACGTCGGCGATGGGCTTGGGGCCGTACGGCGAGTGCGCGGTGTCGCCGATGTAGACGAACGATTCGCGGGGCAGCTGGGCCCGGATGGCCCTGGCCACCGTGAGCCCGCCGACACCGGAGTCGAAGATCCCGATCGGCGCGTCGTTCATGACCCCCAAGCCTACCCGCGTGCGCGGCGCCGCGTGCATCGCGGCGCTCACTAAGCTGAGCGCATGACCACGTCGACGGCGCTGCTCACCGACCGTTACGAGCTCACGATGCTCGCCGCCTCGCTCCGGGACGGCACCGCGTCCCGACCGAGCGTCTTCGAGCTCTTCTCCCGGCGTCTCTCCGGCGGACGCCGTTTCGGCGTCGTGGCCGGCACCGGGCGGCTGCTCGGGTTGCTCCGTGACTTCCGCTTCGGGGACGACGAGTTGCGCTTCCTCCGCGACGAGCGCGTCGTCGACGCCGAGACCCTCGCCTCCCTGGAGCGCTACCGTTTCACCGGGACCGTCCGCGGCTACCGCGAGGGCGAGCTCTACTTCCCCGGGTCGCCCATCCTCACGGTCGAGGGTTCGTTCGCGGACGCGGTGGTCCTGGAGACGCTGGCGCTGAGCGTACTCAACCACGACTCCGCCGTCGCCACCGCCGCCGCGCGCATGAGCATCGCCGCCGGGGAGCGACCGCTCGCCGAGATGGGCTCGCGCCGCGCGGCGGAGCGCTCCGCCGTGGCCGCGGCGCGGGCGGCATACATCGCCGGCTTCGGCGCTACGAGCAACCTCGAGGCCGGTCGCTCCTGGGGCATCCCGACCATGGGCACCGCCGCCCACTCGTGGACCCTGCTGCATGACAGCGAGGAGGACGCCTTCCGCGCGCAGGTCGAGAGCATGGGCGTGGACACCACCCTCCTCGTGGACACCTATGACATCCGCACCGGCGTCGAGACCGCGATCCGGGTGGCCGGGACCGGGCTGGGCGGCGTCCGCATCGACTCCGGTGACCTCCCGATCGTCGCCGCAGAGGTGCGCGCACAGCTCGACGAGCTCGGCGCCACCGAGACCCGCATCACGGTCACGAGCGATCTCGACGAGTACGCGATCGCCGCTCTCGCCGCGTCGCCCGTGGACGCGTACGGCGTGGGCACGTCCGTCGTGACGGGTTCCGGCTATCCCACCGCGAGCATGGTCTACAAGCTCGTGGCCCGGCAGGATGCCGACGGCTCGTGGATCGGGGTCGCCAAGGCGTCCGCCGACAAGGCCTCGTTCGGCGGCCGCAAGGCGGCGTTCCGCACGCTCAGCGACGGAGTCGCCGCGGCGGAGACGGTCGTCGTCTCCGACGGGTTCGAAGCACTCGACACGCCTGCCGAGCACCCGGACGGACGCCCGCTCCAGGTGACCCTCGTCGACGGCGGGGAGATCGACAGCGCCTTCGAGGGTGCTGCAGGGACCGCCGCTGCCCGCGCACACCACCTGCGCGTCCGCGAAGAGCTGCCGGTGCGCGCCCTCGCGCTCAGCAAGTCCGACCCCGCGATCCCGACGGTCTACGTCGAGGCCGACTGACCGGGGTCAGCGGACCATCGACTCGTAGATCTCCTTGCACGTCGGGCAGATCGGGAACTTCTCGGGGTCGCGGCCCGGCGTCCACTTCTTGCCGCAGAGGGCGCGGACGGGCTTGCCCGTGATCGCCGACTCGAGGATCTTGTCCTTCTTGACGTAGTGCGAGAAGCGCTCGTGGTCGCCCGGTTCGATGTTCTCCTCGCGGAGGAGTTCTTCCAGTTCGCGATCAAGCGTTGCCACGCCGCCCTGATCGGGGCTGTCCAGCGGAGTACTCATCCCGCGATTCTAGCCGCGTCTCCCCCTCGGCGGGGCGGTCTCACGCGGTCTCGACGAACTCCATCAGACGTTCGCCACTGCGCTCGAAGATGCGGCCGCCGAGCACGGCTCCCCCGAGGAACACCGCGATCCCGGTGAGGATGCCGACCCAGAACGCCGCGGGCGCGTAGCCGGAATCGGCGACGATGCTCGCCGCGAACAGCCACATCGTCGGCACACTCAGCATGATCGCGCCGAGGAACGCCGCCGCAGGCCCGTACACGCCGCGGGACGTCGGCCGCTGCGGCTGCTGGAACGGGCTGTCCCCCGGGCGGGAGACCGCGTAGGGCGCGACCACGGACACCACGCTCGAGATCCCGAGGGCGCTGAAAAGCAGACTCGCTCCGAGACCGACGAGCGGCAGGAGGAGGCTCCACCGACCGGCGAGGAGCAGCGAGAGCGGCACCGCGATCGCCAGCACGGGGACGGCGACGAGCAGCACCGGCACGAGGCGCCCGAGACGGTCGGGAAGACCGCGGACGCCGCTCGCGACGTGGGTCCACAGGGCCGTGGAATCATAGGCGACGTCGTTGTGGGGCAGCCAGCCGAAGAACAGGGCCATGACGGGCACGGGCACGAGGGCGGCGATCTCGACCGGCACACCCGCGACGATGAGGGGGAACACGGTGAGCACGCCGGCCACCGGCACCACGATGATGTTCATGATGTACCGGCGGTCGCGCAGCCAGTACACGAGGCTCCGCGCCGCGATGGCGCCGAAGGCGTTCGAGGGCAGGAGACCGAACCAGCCGAGTCCGCTCCGTTCCCGTGCCGCCACCGGACGCTCGGTCGTGGTGAGCAGGCGACGCACGAACCAGGTCCAGGCGAGCCACAGCAGGGCCAGGGTGACGACGGCCACGAGGCCGCTGACCCAGGCCGCGGCCGTCTCCCCTTCCGCCGCCGCGAACATCGCCGCCGGGGAGGCGGCGAGCGGGGTGAAGCCGATCACGGAGGTCAGGGTCGCCAGCGATGCCGGCACCTCGCCGTCCCAGCGGAGGGAGCCGAGGAACACGGCGACGGGGAACGCGATGACGATCAGGGCGAGGGCGAACAACGCGGTCAGCTCCCGGGAGCGGCGCTCCGGAAGCAGGAGCGCGTTGAGCGCCATCCCCACCCGCGAGAGGAGGATGGTCGACAGCAGCCCCATCAGCGCCAGGAGGACGGCCTGGAGCCACGGCGCGCCGGCCCTGATCGCGACGACGGTCACGCTGATGTAGACCGCGAGGAGTGCGAGGCTCGGGACGCTGACGAGCGACGCGATCGCGAGCACCCAGGGCATCTTCCGCTCGTCGACGCCGAACACCGCGAAGCGCCGCGGATCGAGCTGGTCGACGGCCCCCACGAGCAGCGGCCCCACGAGGAAGCCGAGCAGGACGGCCGCCCCGCCGAGCACCGTCACCGCCTTGGATACCGGGACGGGGGCGCCGCCGAGGCTGAACACCGCCACGCACACCACCACGGTGACCGCGATCACCGCGCCGAAGGAGAGCAGGGTGCGCACCCGGTGTTCCCCGCGCAGAGCGCCCAGGAGGAGCGCGAACCTCAGTCGGAGAACGTGTGCAGCCACTCGAGCCCCTCCACCTCGCCGCTGGAGCCCGCGAGCTCCACGAATCGGGACTCGAGCGTCTGGCCCGCGCGCACCTCGTCGATCGTGCCCTCGGCGAGCACCTCGCCGTTCACGATGATCGCCACCCGGGAGCACACGCGCTCCACGAGGTCCATGCCGTGGCTCGACAGGATCACCGTGCCACCGTGCGACACGTACGCCCGCAGGATGTCGAGGATCACGGCGGACGACACGGGGTCGACGGACTCGAACGGCTCGTCGAGGACGAGCACGCGGGGCGAGTGGATCATCGCGCCCGCGAGCATGATCTTCTTCGTCATGCCGGCCGAGTAATCGGACACCACCCGGTTCAGGGCGTCGCCGAGGTCGAAGGCCCTGGCGAGGTCGCCGGTGCGCTTCTCGATGACGTCGGCGGCGAGCCCGCGGAGCAGTCCGTAGTAATAGAGCAGCTGACGCCCGGTGAGGCGGTCGAAGGTGCGCAGCCGGTCGGGCAGCACGCCCATCACGCGCTTCGCAGCGAGCGGGTCGGTCGCCTGGTCGATGCCGCAGATGAGGACGCTGCCCTCGTCGGCGCGCAGGAGGCCGGCGACGATCGACAGGGTCGTGGTCTTGCCGGCGCCGTTCGGCCCCACGATGCCGTAGAAGGAGGCCGCGGGCACCGTGAGGTCGATGCCGTCGACCGCGCGGTTCTCGCCGAACTGCTTCACGAGGCCGCGGATGCGGATGGCCTCGGTGCCGGGCTCCGCCGCCGCGTCGTCATCGGCTTCCGCCGGCGGCTCCTCGGCGATCACCGCGTCGACCACCTCGACGATCTCGACCTCCGCGACGCGGCCGTCTTCCGGTGCAGGCTCCGTCGTCACCGGCAGAGCAGTGTCGGACACCTCGACGGCGGGCTCCGTGGCACGGTCCTCGGTGACCGCGGGGTCCTCGACGAGCGTCGCAGCTTCGGTGATGCCGTCGTCCGACGCCGTCTCGGCCGAGGCGGTGTCGGTGGCCACTGCGGACGCGGTCGGCGACGACACGGGGCCGGAGTCCTCCGGCTGCGTCTCCGCAGCGGCCTCGGCGTCCGCGGCCTGTGCTTCCGCAGCCTCTGCTTCCGCCGCCTCTGCTTCCGCGGCTTTCGCGGCAGCCGCCTTGGCCGCGGCCGCCTTCGCCGCCGCGGTCTTGGCGGCGGTGGTCTTGGCCGTCGTCTTGGCCGCCGATGCTTTCGCGGCGGCCGTCTTCGCCGCCGCGGCCTTGGCCGCAGCCGTCTTGGCGGCCGCCGTCCTGGCGGCAGCCGTACTCGGCTTCGTGGTCGTCGCGGACGGACGCTTAGAGCCGGTGGTGCGCGCCGCGGTGTTCTTCATCGCGGCCGTTCGGGCTGCGGAGGCCGTGCGCGCAGCGGCGGGATCCACGCTCGCTGCGGGCGTGGGCTCCACCACGACCTCGGACGAGGGGGCCGCCTTCTCGGCCGCAGCCTTGGTCGGCGCGCCGGCCGGCTTCTTCGCCGCGGGAGACTTCGCCGCGGGAGACTTCGCCGCCGCGGACGACTTCGTCGTGGAGGACTTCGTCGTGGTGGTCTTCGCCGAAGCGGCCTTCGCACCCGCGGTCTTGCCTGCGCTCGACGTCGCACCGGCGGTCTTCGCCGCAGGCGACTGCGCGCTCGTGGTCTTCGCCGCCGGGGACTTCGCCGCCGTGGTCTTCGCCGCCGGGGACTTCGCAGCGGTGGACGTCGAGGCCGCGGTCTTCGCGCTCGTCGACTTCGCGCTCGTGGTCTTCGCCGCAGGGGTCTTCGCCGCAGGGGTCTTCGCTGCGGTCTTCTTCTTCGCCGTCGACGCGTCCGCGGCGGACGTGCCCGCGGTCGAGGTCGCGGCCGCCTTCTTCGCGGCGGCAGAGGACGAGGCAGGCCTCTTGGCTGCCGGCTTCCGAACGGGCGCGGGGGCCTCGGCCGGAGTCTCGGCTCCCTCTGCCTGGGGGGTGGGGTCATCAGGGGAGGAAGTCACCGTCCTACGGTATCAACGGGTGGCTGAGAGCCAAGGCCCCACGCGCGATTCCGCCACCTGAACCCCTTGTCCGCCGGTTTTGCAAGGGGGTTGTCGTCCCTGTGCGTTGTGTGTGTACTCGGTCACGAAATGGCAACGGGGCCCACCTGGCCCCGGGCTTTCCAGGGGGAATCGCTACCATGATTCCCGGCACGACGAAGTGTCTGGTCGGTGAACCGGCCGTGAACACAACTTCCTTTAGGAGTATTCGTGACTCTTCAGACCGTCATCCTCGCCGCGGGCATGGGCTCCCGCCTCGGCCGCGCGCTGCCCAAGCCGCTCACCGAGCTCAGCGACGGCCGCACGATCATGGGCCAGCAGCACGACAACATCCGCGCCGCCTTCGGCTCCGACGCCCGCATCACCACGGTGGTGGGCTACCGCGCGGAGACGATCATCGAGGCCTTCCCCTCCGTGAACTACGTCCACAACGACCGCTACGACGAGACGAACACCTCGAAGAGCCTCCTGCGCGCCCTGGGCGCCACCGGCAGGAGCGGTGTGCTGTGGATGAACGGCGATGTCGTCTTCGACCCGATGATCCTCGGCCGCGCCGCCGCGTACATCGAGCGCGACCAGTCGTTCGTCACCGTCAACACCGCCAAGGTCAGCGACGAAGAGGTGAAGTACACCGTCACCGCGGAGGGCTTCATCAAGGAGCTGTCGAAGTCCGTCAAGGGCGGCCTCGGCGAGGCGGTCGGCATCAACTACATCTCCTCCGGCTTCAAGAAGGCGTTCATGCGCCAGCTGCAGCGGGTCGAGGATCAGGACTACTTCGAGCGCGGTCTCGAGCTGGCGATCGCCGAGGACGGCCTGCTGCTCGAGCCGATGGACGTCTCCGACCTGTACGCGGTCGAGGTCGACTTCGCGGAAGACCTGGAGCGCGCGAACCTCTTCGTGTGACGCTCCCCTCCGAGAGCCCCGTTCCGCCACGGACCGGGGCTCTCGGTGTTTTCGCGGTCGCGCTTCATAGGATCGGCACATGGCCCCCAAGGTGCACAAGATCCACTCCCTGCCGGACGACGCCCCGTGGGACAAGGGCGTGCCCCCGGTCGGCTCCCCCGAGCACCCGATGATGGTCCGCGGGCTCGATCGGGTGCTCTCGATCCAGCGCCCGCTGGTCCTCGCTCACATCCGCAGCATCCGGCTGCGCAACCCGCACGCGACCCCCGACGAGATCATCCGGATCCTGGAGCGCCGTTATCTCGCAGCCGTCACGACGGGCGGGGCCGCGGTGGGGGCGACCGCCGTGGTCCCCGGTATCGGCACGGGCATCACGCTCGCCCTCTCCGGGGTCGAGACGGTGGGATTCGTGGAATCCACCGCCCTCTTCGCGCAGTCGGTCGCCGAGGTGCACGGCATCGCCGTCGGCAACCCCGACCGCGCACGCGCTCTCGTCATGACCCTCATGCTCGGCAAGGAGGGCGTCGACCTCGTCGGACAGCTCGCCCGGCAGGTCACCGGCCGCGGCAGCAGCCGATCCGCGTACTGGGGCGAGCTGGTGACGAAGTCGCTCCCCCGCGCCGCCGTGGGACCGCTCGTGGACCAGCTCAAGGGGATGTTCGTGAAGCAGTTCGCGGCCAAGGGCGGGGCATCGTTCCTCGGCAAGGCGATGCCGTTCGGCATCGGCGCGGCGATCGGCGGCGCGGGCAACCACATCCTCGGACGCCGGGTCCTCACCACCTCGCACCGGGCCTTCGGAGCCGCACCGCTCACCCTCCCCGCGGAGCTGGAGCCCGTGCCCGGCGCCGAGAAGGTCGAGCTGCGGATGCTGCGCGGAGCGCGCTACGCCGGCAACGCCGTCGCGGGAGCCGCGGGCACCGTGGCGCGCGGCGCGGGATGGGTCGGGCACCGGGTCGGCGAGATCGCCGGTCGCCGACGCGAGCACCCCACGGAAGAGCTCGACGCCGGTCCCGCCGATGGCGATCACGGGTTGCCGCCGCGACCGGGTTCCGACACGACCGCGGGGTGAGCGAGCGCGCACCTCGCCAAAGGATCCGCCGCCCCGTTGTGCCGATCATCCAACGGACGGCGCGGAGCCGACGCTAGGGTGGAATCCGTGACGGACAAGCCCGACCCCTTTACCACCGCCGGAAAGATCGCGGACCTGCGCGCTCGCTACACCGAGGCCGTCGTCGACGCCGAGGCCAAGGCGAAGGAGAAGCAGCACGCCAAGGGCAAGATGACCGCCCGCGAGCGCATCGAACTCCTCGTCGATCCCGGCAGCTTCGTCGAGTTCGACGAGTATGTGCGGCACCGCACCACCGCGTTCGGCATGGATCGCTCGCGTCCGTACGGCGATTCCGTGGTGACCGGCGTCGGCACCATCCACGGCCGCACGGTCGCCGTGTACTCGCAGGACTTCTCCACCTTCGGCGGGTCGCTCGGCGAGGTCGCCGGCGAGAAGATCGTCAAGATCATGGAGTTCGCCCTGGCGGGCGGCATGCCCTGCATCGGCATCCTCGACTCGGGCGGCGCGCGGATCCAGGAGGGCGTCGTCGCCCTCGGCAAGTACGGCGAGATCTTCCGCCTCAACACCCGCGCCTCGGGCGTGATCCCGCAGATCTCGATCATCATGGGCCCGGCGGCCGGCGGCGCGGTCTACTCCCCCGCCCTCACCGACTTCGTCATCATGGTCGACAAGACCAGCCAGATGTTCGTCACCGGACCCGACGTGATCAAGACCGTCACCGGCGAGGACGTCGGCATGGAGGAGCTCGGCGGCGCCTACACGCACAACACCCGCTCCGGTGTCGCGCACTACCTGGCCGAGGACGAGGACGACGCGATCGACTACGCCCGCACGCTCCTCGGCTTCCTGCCGGACAACAACATGGCGGAGCTGCCCTCCTACGAGAGCGCGTTCGAGTTCGAGACCACCGACGCGGACCGCACGCTCAACACGCTCATCCCGGACTCCCCGAACCAGCCGTACGACATCCACACCGTGATCGAGCACGTCGTCGACGACGGCGACTTCCTCGAGGTGCAGCCGCTGTTCGCCCCGAACATCGTCATCGGCTTCGGACGCATCGAGGGCCGCTCGGTCGGCATCATCGCCAACCAGCCGTCCCAGATGGCGGGAACGCTCAACATCGAGGCCGGCGAGAAGGCGAGCCGGTTCGTGCGCTTCTGCGACGCGTTCTCGGTCCCCATCGTGACCCTCGTCGACGTCCCCGGCTACCTCCCGGGCACCGACCAGGAGTGGACCGGCGTCATCCGCCGCGGCGCCAAGCTCCTCTACGCGTACGCGGAGGCCACCGTGCCGCTCGTGACCGTCATCCTCCGCAAGGCCTACGGCGGCGCGTACATCGTCATGGGGTCGAAGCAGCTCGGCGCCGACGTGAACCTCGCCTGGCCGACCGCCGAGATCGCCGTGATGGGCGGACAGGGCGCCGTCAACATCCTCTACCGCGGGGAGATCCGCAAGGCGGAGGAAGCGGGCGAAGACGTGGCGGCGGTCCGCACGCGCCTCGCGAACGAGTACACGTACAACGTGGCCTCGCCCTTCCTCGCGGCCGAGCGCGGCGAGCTCGACGGGATCATCGAGCCGGCGAACACGCGGGTGGCCATCGCGAAGGCTCTCCGGGCGTTGCGGGGCAAGCGTGCCGAGCTGCCCCCGAAGAAGCACGGGAACATCCCGCTGTGAGCGGCCAGGAACCCGCCGTCGACGGGGCGGCGCCTGCGCCCGTGATGCTGGAGGTCACCCGCGGCACCGCGACCGAGGAGGAGCTCGCTGCCCTCATCGCGGTGCTGGGGGACGCCTATGCGAACGAGCAGGCGGAGGCGACGGTCGAGGAGCCGCGGGTCTCCGCGTGGACCCGCACCCAGCGTCCGCTGCGCCGGCCCCTGCGCCGGGACATCCCCTGGGGACGTTTCGCCGGCTGAGTTCCGGCCCGGATCTTGTCCCCCAAAATACCTACAGACAACCGTTGCTCGGGACCGCAGACTAGAGGAGACGCTTCGCGTTCGGCTGGTCTCTCTGTCCCAGGGTAGACAGACGCTGATCGGCCACCAGCGGACGGTTTTCGGGTAACTGTCCGCACGGCGAGGGGCAGGCGGATTCGCCGCCCCTCGCCCACTCTCATCTCCGCGCGTCAGACGTCGTCCCGCGCCGCTCCCTCGTGATCTCGTGCCACAGGTCTACGGAATCGTCGTCCGATGCCCGCAGACCCGCGCGACCGACGACGGTGACGGCGACGAGCGGGTCTCGTGCGGAGCGGATGATGATGCGCCCCGTCCCGGCGCTGCGGAGCACCGACGCGAGCTCGTCGCGGATCTCCATGCGGCGGCCCTCGTCGACGCCGTCGAGTCCGCCCTCGTCGAACACGGTCACCGAGGCGCCGCGACGGCGGGCGGCATCGATCGCGTTGCGGACGTCGTCGTTCAGCAGGTCCGCCCCGCGCAGCTCGTCGCGGAGGCGCCCCTCGGCGAGCCGCGCCTCCAGCCGCTCGTCCTCGTCGAGCTGGCCGCGTGACGCCACCACCCGGCTGAGGACGGGGCCGGCGACCGCGAGGGCGAACTGGGTACGGAGGCGGCGCTCGCGCTGGCGCACCCGTTGCGTCGCGTGCCAGGCCGACACCGCCTGCTGGATCTCCGACAGACGCTCCGTGTCGCTCACGGCGCGGTCCCAGAACATCACCAGGAGCTGGGCGACCGCGACCCACATGATCGACCCCACGACGCCGAGGTTCAACGCCACTCCGAACCCGAGGGCGGCGGAGGCGGCGACGACGAGCACGACCAGCGTTGCCCAGCCCGCCCACGCGCGGCGACGGACCACGCAGACGATGCCGAGCAGCCCCAGGGCTCCGATGTACCAGGTGGCGAAGGGCGCCGTCCGATCGTCGGGATCCAGCGAGAGGGTGACCAGCACCGGGATGACCGCGCTCGCTCCGAGGGCGAGGAGCGCCGACCACAACGGCATGCGCACCGTGACCGGACTCCCGAGGATCGCGATGTTCACCACCACGAGGTACACGGCGATGGCGAGGACCATGAGCAGCGGAGCCGTCGGCTGCTCGATCCACCAGATCCCCCGGGCGACGAAGTACAGCGCGAAGCCGACGGCGAGCGAGGTGGCGACGCTGCGGACGGTCCGGTTCATGAGCGCTCCCACCCCAGGGTCACGACGGTGCCTTCCGCATCCGAGGAGATGTGCGCGGTCCCGGCCACACCGGCCATGCGGGCGAGGATCGAGGCGCGGATGCCGAGCCGGTCGGGACCGATGGCGTCGACGTCGAAGCCGCCGCCGGTGTCCGAGATCGTCACGGCGATGCCCTCGTCACCGTGACCGACGACGAGGATGTGCAGACCACGACCGTGGGCGTGCGCGACGGCGTTCCCGATCGCCTGGCGGGCGGCGAGCACGAGGGCCCGCGCGGCCCGTCCCGGGATGAGGCCGCTGCCGCCGCGCTCCTCCACGATGGCGTCCGCGCCCAGCTCGGAGAGTGCTCGTCGCAGTTCCACGACGATCTGCGCGGCCCCCACCGGCTCGTCGCTGCCCTCCTCCGCGACCGCCGCCTCGGTGTTCGCGAGCCGCGTGAGGGCCTCCCTGGCCATCGCCACGGCGAGCTCCCGTGCCCGCTCGCCCTCCGCGCGCTCGGCGGCGATGAGAGCCGCGAGGACGCTGTCGTGCATGAGGGCCGACATCGCGACCCTCTCCTCCTCCGCAGCCGCGGCCGCGGCCGCCGTGGCATACGAGGCCACGGCCGTCCCCCGCGCTTCGTCCACGCCCGCGGCGACCGAACGGAACATCCAGCCGAGCGACACGATCACGACGCCGAGGATCAGCGTGAAGGAGACGTCGAACGCCGTCGTCACCCAGAACTCCCGGGAGAACTCCCCCTGCACCAGACGCACGTACCCGTAGACGAAGGGCACGCCGACGGCCCATGCGAACTGCAACCGCACGGGGAAGGCCAGCATCGCCGCCACCACGCCCACGTTCACGAGGAAGAAGATCCACGGCTGGTCGCCCGCCACCTTGTCCGTGGGGTCGACGACGACGGGCCACGCCGCGAGCGCGAGCACGTACACGACGGCGAACACCCCCGCGGCCAGGCGCACGCCGCGTCCGACCAGACAGGCGACGAGCATCGCGGTCAGCGGTACGAAGACGGCGACGAGCATCGAGATGTGGGGCGCGTCCGCGCGGGACATCGTCTGCACGGCCGCGATCAGCGCCTGCGCTCCGAGCACGGCCGACCCCAGGGCGACGACGATCGCGAGGATGCGCTCCATCCGCTTGCCGGTGAACCGCTCGAAGCCGTTCTCCGCGCTGCCGGGAGAAGGGATCTTGCTCCAGGCGTCGCGGACGCTCAGCGGCTCAGCGGGCACTCGGCGCCCCGTCGGCCGTCACGATGCCGTCCTCCATCGCGCGCCGCAGCAGATCGACCTTGGTGGGCGCCGGCCGACCGACCTCGACGTACTTCACCCGGATCCGGGTGATGTTCTCCTTCGCCGTGGAGTACGCGACGCCGAGACGCTCGGCCACGGCCTTCAGCGGCAGGCCCGTCGCGTACAGACGCAGCACCTCCCGCTCGCGGCTGGACAGCTGGGCATCGGCGAACGCGCGGTCGCCGTCGACCGCACTCGCCCATTCGACGTTGTTCAGCGCCTCGCCCTGGGCCACGGTGCGGATCGCGTCCAGCACGTCGTCGAGGGCCGACGACTTGCTGACGACACCGGCCGCCCCCGCCGCCAGCGCCTCCCGTACCGCTGCGGGCCGGTCGGCGACGCTGTGGATCACGACGCTGGCGCCGTCGGCGACGAGGGACACGACGTTCTCCGTCACCGTCGTCCCGTCCCCCAGCGTCAGGTCGAGCACGACGACGTCGGCCGGCGGGGCACCCGTGGAGGACCGCCACACGAGGTAGGAGCCGACCGTGCTCCCGGTGAACACGACGGTCTGCCCGTCCCTGGCGCACGCGGCCTCGAGGCCGAGGCGGACGGACTCGTGGTCGTCGATGAGGGCGACGGTGCTCATGCCCACAGCCTAGTGAGTCGCGGACCGGGGGCCGGGAATGCGCTCACCGGGTGAGCAGGGCGACGACCTCGAAGTGATGCGAATGCGGGAAGAGGTCGAACCCGCGGAGCGCGTCGACCTGCCACCCCAGGCCCCGGAAGGTACCGAGGTCGCGCGCGAGGGCGACAGGGTCGCAGGCGACGTAGGCGATCGCGGACGGAGCCAGCGCATGCACGCCCTCCACGACCGCGCGCCCGGCGCCGGATCGGGGCGGGTCGAGCACCACCGCCCCCGTCGCGCCCCCGCGCCGCGGCTGCTGCAGGAAGCGGTCGACCCGGGCCGTGACGGCGGTCACGTCGAGCGGGGCGAGGTTCGCGGCGGCGTGCTGCGTCGCGCGGCGGCTGGATTCGACGGTCACGACGTCGGTGCCGCCGAGATCCGCGAGAGTCCGCGCGAACAGGCCCACTCCGCCGTACAGGTCGTAGTGCGTCGCGTCCGGTTCCACGTGTCCGTCGAGCAGCCCGTACACGGCGCCGTCGAGGACGGAGGCGGCGCGGGGGTGCACCTGCCAGAACCCGCCGGCGTCGACGTCGAACGTGCGGTCGCCGACGCGCTCCTGCACCACCTCGGGCTTCGGCCGGGGGCGGCGGTCCCTGGGCGCCCGGCGCTCGGTTTCGGGGTGCCGGAGGATGCGCACGCGACCGTCCGCGGGCTCCACGAGCTCGATGCGCCCGGGCTTCTCGCCCTGCAGGGCCAGGGCGGCCTCGGCGATCGCGGGGCGGGCGAGCGGGTAGGTCGACACCGGCACGACGCGGTGGCTGCGGGCGGCGAAGGGACCGATCCGCCCGGCATCGTCGACGTGCAGGGTCACCCGCGTGCGCCACCCCGTCCCGTCGCCGGACTCCACGGCCTCGATCTCCGGGGCGTCGAGTCCGGGACCGGCGAAGCGGTCGAACGCCTCCGCCAGCACCTGTCGCTTGAGCGCGCGCTGGTGGTCGAGCTCGATGTGCCCGAGGTCGGCGCCGCCGGGTCGCTGGGCGGGGTCGTGCGCGACGTCCGCCTCCGGCCAGATGTGCGGCCGGCGATGCGGTGAGGCGTCGAGGACCTCGAGCGTCTCGGCGCGCCAGAAGCTCCGGGTGTCCGGCTCCCCGGCGGCGGGGGACGGATCCAGCAGGCGGGCACGGACGCGCTCGCCCGGGATCGCGTCCGAGACGAAGATCACGCGGCCTTCGTGACGGGCGATGAAGGTGCCTCCGTGGGCGATGCCGGTGATGTCGAGATCGAGCACGTCGGCTGCGGAGGAAGTCATCCTTCGAGGATACGGTGGTCTCCATGCGCGTCTGCCTCGCCTCCACCTCCCCCGCCCGGCTCATGCTGCTGCGTCAGGCCGGCATCGAACCCCTCACGCTGTCGCCGGAGGTGGACGAGGACGCCCTCGCCGCCGCGGCCGAGGAGCGCATGGGTCCCGTCGCACCCGCCGACCTGGTGCTGCTGCTCGCCCGCGCCAAGGCCGCGGCCGTCGCCGAGCGGCTGGCCGCCGAGGGCGCGTTCGACGGCATCGTCATCGGCGGGGACTCGATGTTCGCGCTCGGGGAGCGGGTGTACGGCAAGCCCTACACGCCGGAGGAGGCCACACGCCGGTGGCAGGAGATGCGCGGTGCCACGGGCGTGCTGCACTCCGGGCACTCCGTGTTCCGTGTCTCCCCCGGCGCGGCTCTCGTCGAGGCGACCGCGGTCGCGGAGGCCGCCGTGACGTTCGCCGAGGACATCGGCGATGAGGAGATCGCCGCGTACGTGGCATCGGGGGAACCGCTGCACGTCGCCGGGGCCTTCACCGTGGACAGCCTCGGCGGCGCCTTCATCACCCGGGTCGAGGGCGATCCCTCCACCGTGGTGGGCATGTCGCTGTCCACCGTGCGCCGCCTCACCGCCGACCTCGGGGTCCGGTGGACGGATCTGTGGTCGTAGACTCCCCTCCACGTTTTTCCCTCTTTCTTGTCGAGAGTCGTCAAAAGTATCGGGATGCTACTCGCTAGGCTGGCAACCATGCCTGAAATCGCGAAGGTGCTCGTCGCCAACCGCGGCGAGATCGCCGTCCGCATCGTCCGTGCCGCTCGTGACTCCGGGATCGCCTCGGTCGCCGTCTACGCCGACCAGGACAGGGACGCGCTGCACGTGCGCCTGGCCGACGAGGCGTACGCGCTCGGTGGCGCGACCAGCGCCGAGACGTACCTCCAGATCGAGAAGATCCTCTCCGTCGCCCGCCGCGCCGGTGTCGACGCCGTGCACCCCGGCTATGGCTTCCTCGCGGAGAACGCCGAATTCGCGCGCGCGGTGATCGACGCCGGGATGATCTGGATCGGCCCCTCCCCGGAGGCGATCGAGGCGCTCGGCGACAAGGTCACCGCCCGCCACGTGGCCGAGAAGGTCGGCGCGCCCCTCGCGCCCGGCACCGCCGGCCCGGTCTCCGGTGCCGACGAGGTCGTCGCCTTTGCCCAGGAGTACGGTCTGCCGATCGCGATCAAGGCGGCCTACGGCGGCGGCGGACGCGGCCTCAAGGTCGCCCGCGAGCTCGACGAGGTCGAGGAGCTGTTCGAATCCGCCACCCGCGAGGCCGTCGCCGCCTTCGGCCGCGGCGAGTGCTTCGTGGAGAAGTACCTCGACAAGCCCCGCCACGTCGAGACCCAGTGCCTCGCCGACGCCGAGGGCAACGTCGTCATCATCTCGACTCGCGACTGCTCGCTGCAGCGCCGGCACCAGAAGCTCGTGGAGGAGGCACCGGCCCCGTTCCTCACGCCCGAGCAGAACGAGAAGCTCTACTCGGCGTCCAAGGCCATCCTCAAGGAGGTCGGCTACGTCGGCGCGGGCACGTGCGAATTCCTCATCGGCGCCGACGGCACGGTCTCCTTCCTCGAGGTGAACACCCGCCTCCAGGTCGAGCACCCGGTGTCCGAGGAGGTCACCGGCATCGATCTCGTCCGCGAGCAGTTCCGCATCGCCGCCGGCGGCACGATCGACTACGACGACCCCCAGCCGCAGGGCCACTCCATCGAGTTCCGCATCAACGGCGAGGACCCGGGTCGCGGGTTCCTCCCCCAGCCGGGCCCCATCCACGTCTTCAAGACCTTCGGCGGCCCCGGCATCCGCCTCGACTCCGGTGTGACGGCCGGAGACGCGGTCTCCGGCGCGTTCGACTCGCTGCTCGCGAAGATCATCGTCACCGGCAAGGACCGCGCCGAGGCCCTGGAGCGCGCGCGTCGGGCCCTCGACGAGTTCGAGGTCGCCGGTCTGCCCACCGTCATCCCCTTCCACCGCAAGGTCGTCCGCGACCCCGCCTTCACGGCCGAGGACGGGACGTTCGGGGTGTACACGCGCTGGATCGAGACCGAGTTCGACAACGACATCCCCGCGTGGGACGGCGAGCTCGAGGCGCCGGCTCCGGCGAACGCCCGGCACACCGTGGTCGTCGAGGTCGGCGGCAAGCGCCTCGAGGTCAGCCTGCCCGATCGCGTCGCGGTCGCGCCCGGCACCACCGGCCGCCCGGCGGCCGTGCCGCCGTCGCGCCGCAGCCACGCCACGGTCGCCAACGCCGGTGCGTCCGGTGACGCGGTGAAGTCGCCGATGCAGGCCACGGTCGTCAAGGTCGCGGTCGAGGAGGGGCAGCAGGTCGTCAAGGGCGACCTCGTCGTCGTCCTCGAGGCGATGAAGATGGAGCAGCCGCTGCAGGCGCACAAGGACGGCGTGGTGGGCAACATCGACGCCGCCGCGGGCACCACGGTCTCCGCCGGCCACCAGCTCCTCACGATCTCCTGACCCCGAGACCCCGCTTTCACGCCGAGACCCCGGGCTGCAGATGTCTGCAGCCCGGGGTCTCGGCGATTGCGCGGGGTCTCGGTCAGGAGATGTTCACGAGGTGCATCGCGCGGCTCGCGTCGGTGATGCTGCTCGAGAGCGAGGGGTACGCGGCGAACACGCGGGAGACCTGGTCCACGGTGAGGCGACGCTCGACCGCGATCGCGATGGGGTAGATCAGCTCCGAGGCCTTCGGCGCCACGATCACGCCGCCGATCACCGTGCCGGAGCCCTTGCGGGCGATGAGCTTGACGAAGCCGTCCTTGATGCCCATCATCTTCGCGCGCGGGTTAGCGGCGAGTGGGAGCTTGTAGACCATGCCGTCGGCGAGGCCGTCCTCCACGTCCTTGACGCCGTATCCGACGGTCGCGATCTCCGGCGCCGTGAAGATGTTGGAGGTGATCTTGATGAGCTCGAGCGGGATGACGATGTCCCCCAGCGCGTGGAACACCGCCGTCCGCCCCTGCATCGAGGCCACCGAGGCCAGCGGGAAGAAGTTCGTGCAGTCCCCGACCGCGTACACGTTCGGCACCGAGGTGCGCGCGACGCGGTTCACCCGGACGTGACCGGAATCGTCGAGCTCGACGCCGGCCTCCTCCAGGCCGATGCCCGCGGTGTTCGGGATGGAGCCGACAGCCATGAGGCAGTGGCTGCCCTCGACGGTGCGACCGTCCGACAGGGTCACGGTGACGCCGTCGCCTGTGACCTCGACCTTCTCGGCCCGCGACTTGGACAGCACCTGCATGCCGCCGCGCTTGAACACCTTCTCCAGCACCCGCGCCGCATCCTGGTCCTCGCCGGGGAGGACCTGCTCGCGGCTGGAGACGAGCGTGACCTTCGCCCCGAGGTTCATGTAGGCGGACGCGAACTCCGCGCCGGTCACGCCGGAGCCGACGACGATGAGGTGCTCGGGCAGCGCCTTCATGTCGTAGAGCTGGGTCCACGTGAGGATGCGCTTGCCGTCGGGCTTGGCGGAGTCGAGTTCGCGCGGCGAGGCGCCGACCGCGACGACGATGGTGTCAGCCTCGACGCGGTCGAAGTCCGTGCCCCGCTCGCCCGTGGAGACGACGATCGCGTTCGGACCCTCCAGCCGGCCGTGACCGGAGAGGATCCGCACGCCCGCGTCGAGGAGGGTGGTGCGCATGTCCTCGGACTGCTGACCGGCCAGCGCCACGAGGCGCTTGTTCACGGCGGCGAGGTTGATGGCGATCTCCGGCTTGAGCGGCTTGCCGTTCTCGCCCTTGGCGTAGAAGTTCACGCCCAGGTCGCTGGCCTCGGAGATGGCGACAGCGGCGTCCGCCGTCGCGATGAGGCTCTTCGACGGCACGACGTCGGTGAGCACGGCCGAACCGCCGACACCGACGCGCTCGACGAGGGTGACCTCCGCTCCGAGCTGGGCGGCCGCCAGGGCCGCCTCGTAACCGCCGGGTCCGCCGCCGAGGACGGCGACGCGCTGAGTGCGCTCGAAAGTGGTGGAAGACATGCTCTCCATTCTTCCGCAATCCTGGCACCGGAGCCTGCCACTTCCTAGAGTGGATCCATGCCTGAAACCCACAGCAACCCCCTCGACGACCCCGCTGCGAACCCGTTCGAGGTCGCAGCCGAAGCCGCCGCCGACATCGCGCGGCTGACCGGCGTCGAGAAGCACGACATCGCCCTCACGCTCGGCAGCGGCTGGGGCAAGGCGGCCGACCTCATCGGCGAGACCGTCGCGACCATCCCCGCGACCGAGGTCACCGGATTCTCGAAGCCCGCTCTGGAGGGCCACGTCGGCACCCTGCGCAGCATCCGGACGCCGGGCGGGAAGAACGTCCTCGTCATCGGCGCCCGCACGCACTACTACGAGAACCACGGCGTGCGCCGGGTCGTGCACAGCGTCCGCACCGCCGCGGCGACCGGGGCGAAGATCATGGTCCTCACCAACGGCGCCGGCGGCATCCGCGAGACGTGGAAGCCCGGTCAGCCCGTGCTCATCAGCGACCACATCAACCTCACCGCCGACTCCCCGCTCGAGGGCGCGACGTTCATCGACCTCACCGACCTGTATGCGAAGCGCCTGCGCGACATCGCCCGCACGGTCGACCCCACGCTCGACGAGGGCGTCTACACGCAGTTCCGCGGCCCGCACTACGAGACCCCGGCCGAGGTGCAGATGGCGAAGCACATCGGCGGGCACATCGTCGGCATGTCCACCGCGCTCGAGGCGATCGCCGCGCGCGAGGCCGGCATGGAGATCCTCGGGTTCTCGCTCATCACGAACCTCGCCGCCGGCATCCAGCAGACGCCGCTCAGCCACGCCGAGGTCATCGAAGCCGGACGCGAGGCGGAGCCGGTGATCTCCGCCCTGCTGGCCCGGGTGGTCGAGGCCCTGTGAGCGAGGAGCGGCTCGCCCAGGCCCGCGCCTGGCTGCGCCAGGACCCGGATCCGCAGACCCGCGACGAGCTCGCCGGCATCGTCACCCGGGCCGCCTCCGGGGACGAGGCCGCCGTGGCGGAGCTCGACGACCGCTTCGGCAGCCGTCTCGCGTTCGGGACGGCGGGACTGCGCGGCGCCCTCGGGGCTGGGAGCAACCGGATGAACCGGGTGCTCGTCTCCCAGGCCGCGGCGGGCTTCGCGGCGTACCTGCGCGAGCGGGCCGCCGGGGCGACGCCGACGGTCGTGATCGGCTACGACGGACGCCGGAACTCCCGGGTGTTCGCCCAGGACTCCGCGGAACTGTTCGCCGGGGCCGGCCTGCGCGCGATCCTGCTCCCCCGCCTGCTGCCGACGCCCGTGCTGGCCTTCGCCGTGCGGCACCTCGGCGCCGATGCGGGCGTGATGGTGACCGCGAGCCACAACCCGCCGGACGACAACGGCTACAAGGTGTACCTCGGCGGCGCGGATGCCGGCTCGCAGATCGTCGCTCCCGCCGACGCCGAGATCGCCGCCCACATCCAGCGGGCCGCGAACAGCGGCGACGTGCGGGCTCTGCCGCGGTCCACCGCCTACGAGACCGCGGGCGAGGATCTCGTCCAGGCCTACGTCGCCGCCACCGCCGCCGTCGCCCCGGCGCCCGCGGGGGCCCGCCGCCTGCGCTGGGTCTACACCGCGATGCACGGCGTCGGCTGGGAGACGGTCGCCCGCATCCTCGATGCCGCCGGCTACCCGCGACCGATCGTGGTCGACGAGCAGCTGCATCCGGACGCGACGTTCCGCACGGTCTCCTTCCCGAACCCGGAGGAGCCGGGGGCCATGGATCTCGCGTTCGCCAGGGCCAGGAGGGCGAAGGCGGACTTCATCCTCGCGAACGATCCGGACGCCGACCGCCTCGCCGTGGCCATCCCGGACGAGACCTCCGCGGACGGCTGGCGCCGTCTCACGGGCAACGAGGTCGGCCTGCTGCTCGGTGCCCGCGCCGCGCGCGCCGCGGACGGCACCCCGGGCGCCTCGCTCGCCTGCTCGCTCGTCTCCTCCCCCGGGCTCGGCGCCATCGCCGCGCAGCACGGGCTGGACTTCCACGAGACGCTCACCGGGTTCAAGTGGATCTCCCGGGCCCCTGGCATCGTCTTCGGCTTCGAGGAGGCCCTGGGCTACCTCGTCAACCCCGAGACCGTGCGCGACAAGGACGGCATCTCCGCCGCGGTCGCCGTGCTCGGCCTGGCCGCCGAGGCCCAGGAGCGCGGGCTCACCCTCGCCGACCTCGTCCGCGAGGTGGGCGACACGTACGGGCACTTCGCGAGCGCGCAGGTGTCGGTCCGGGTGGCGGATCTGTCGCTCATCGGCACGGTGATGCTGTCGCTGCGCTCGCTTCCGCCCACGCAGATCGCAGGGCGTTCGATCGCGTCGGCCGAGGACCTGCTGCAGAGCGCTCCGGGGCAGCCCTCCGGAGACGTGCTGCGGTACCGGCTCTCGGACGGCTCGCGGGTGATCGTCCGGCCGAGCGGCACGGAGCCGAAGCTCAAGGTGTACATCGACGCCACGGGTGATTCCGCCGAGGCGGCCGCAGCGGCCGTCGCCGAGCTGGAGGCGGGCGTCCGGATCCTCCTGGACGAGCGCTCCTGACCATGCCCGTCCGCCACGTCGTCGTCAGCGCCCACAACGGCGTGCACGCACGACCGGTCGCGGAGCTCGTGCGCCTCGCGCAGGCGCACGAGCTCCCGGTCACGCTGCGCACCGCGGACGGTGCGGCGGTGGATCTGCGCAGCGTCCTCGCGGTGATGGACCTGGCCCTCGCCCCCGGAGACGCCGTGACGCTGGAGACGCCGGCCGGCCCGGCATCGGAGAGCGTCCTCGACCAGCTCGCCCTGGTGCTGGCCCCCGACGCCTGAGCCTCAGCCGTCGATCACGGCGACGAGCTCGTCGAGGAAGCCTTCGAAGGTCGCGCTGCGCCGGACGATCCGCTGCACGCTCTCGCGCTCGCTGAACACCTCCACGAGCTGCTCGAACACGGTCTGGAAGGCGGCGCGGTCGCTCTCACTGAAGGCGGCCAGCGCGACGACCTGCACGCGTCCCTCGCCCCAGGCCGCCGACCCCTCCGCCACGCCGAGCGCGATCGCCGTGCGGGCCGCGGTCATCTGCAGCGCGTGCGGCACGGCCAGCGCGTCGGTGAATGCCGTGGAGGACATGCGCTCCCGGACGATCGTGTTCTCCACGTAGTCGTCGCCGATCAGGCCGGCCCGCACGAGCGGCGCGCCGAGCCGCCGGATGATGGCCTCCTCCCCTTCGTCCGGAAGAGGATGCACGAAGGCGTCGGGGTGGAAGTAGCGCGCGAGCTCCTCTCGGAGCCGTGCCAGCCGCCGCCCCCGGCGCAGGCGCCCGGCGGCCTGCTGGATGCGGTCGACGTCCGCGTCCGTGAGGAACGGCTGGATGCGCACGAACCGGTCGCCCGAGGCCCCGGGCTCGATCGTGCTCAGCACCAGGGCGGTGTCGAACGACGCCCAGTCCGGGTCGACGTTCGTGACGACGCTGGTGACCTCGATCGCGGAGCCCAGGGAACGGTCCACGCTCGAGCGCAGGAGTTCGTGGAGCTCGTAGTAGCCGGGGCAGACGATGGTCGCGGTGAGGATGGACTCCGCCTTGCGGCTCCGTTCCAGCCGGCCCCCGACGTGCATGGCGATGTAGGCGATCTCGTCGTCGTGGATGGGCGTGCCGAGCCGGTCGTGCAGACCGCTCGCGATCGACACCGCGACCTCGAAGATCATCGGGTAGGTCGTCTTCAGCGAGCGGGTCAGCGGATTGCGGGTGAGGGCGCTCTCCTCGGCGCGGCGCAGGAGGTTCTGCACGTGCAGCGCGAGACGGAGCACGAAGGTCTCGTCGACGAGGTCGACGCGGTAGTCCTCCGCGGCCCGCGCGATCTCCGCGCGGACCGCCGCCTCCACGTCCGGGGCGACGCCGCTGCGGGCGAGCTCCTGCGCCGCCTCGCCACCGGGGGCGACGATCCGGGTGAGGACCAGGGAGGCGAGGTGACCGCTGTCGCCCTCGCCCAGGACCACAGTGAAGTGCTCGGCCGCGAGGCGGGCGATCACCGCGCCCACCCGCGGGATCTCCGGTCGGGCTCCCACCGGCGGCGCGTCGAGGGCGCGCCCGGCGGCCACCCGCTCGGCGGCGATCGCGATGTGCAGCAGCACGTCGGCGATCGCGAGTTCGTTGACGTAGTAGCCGAGCTCGCCGAGCTCTCCCACCAGGGCGGACTTGAAGGGTCCCACCGCCCGCGCATCCACCGCCGTGCCGGAGAGGGCCCGCCGGAAGATCTCGGGGTGGAAGGAGGCGTCGTCCATCTCGTCGTGCGCGAGGCGGCTGAGCAGCCGGCGCTGGGCGGCCTCGTCTCCGCGGAGCCGCACCCGCTCCCGTGCGCGTTCGAGCGTGAGGTCCGTGCCGTCGAGGAGGCCGCGCACCCGCACGAGGTCCGCCTCCAGCGTCGCCTCGCTCACATGCAGGGCGTCCGCGGTGTCGAAGACGTCGATCCCCTCCTCCGCGTCCAGCAGCAGCCGGACCAGGGCGTGCAGCCGTTCGCGGGGCGCGGAGTCGCCGCCCTGCCGCACCCGGAGCGCACCGCGGGCACCGGGGCCCGCCCGATAGCCCGCCGGGCCGGACTCGACGACCGCGGCGCCGGGCGTGCGGGCGTTCAGGGCCGCGACGTAGGAACGGATGCTGCGGGGCGTCACGCCGAGGAGGTCGGCCAGCGTGCCCGCGGTCGCCCAGCCCTCCTCGCGCAGCAGGGCGGCGAGGAGCTGGTCCTGACGCTGGCGCGACATGATCCCTCCGAGTTCCCGTGCTGACGGCACTGTCCGACTGCTCTCCATGATGACAGCCTCCGGCGACAGGGGCGCGGCGAGCAGGGTTCCGCAGGGGCGGAAGAGAACGTGTTGGTGCCACCGCGGCCTGGTTTCCCAGACTGTTCTCAGGAAGGTGACATCGATGAGGATTCTCGTGGTCTGCGGCGCCGGGGCGTCGAGCACGTTCGTCGCCCAGCGCCTGCGCACCGCCGCCGCCGCGGCGGGACTGGACTGGGACGCGGACGCCGGCGTCGAGAGCACCGTCTCCCTCGGAGGGCACGACCTCGTCCTCGTGGGCCCACACCTCCGCGAGCGCCTCGGCGCCATCCGCGACCTGACCCGCGCGCCCGTCGCGGTCTTGCCGGATGACGTGTTCGCCGATCGCGACGGCGGCCGCACGCTTCTCCTCGCCCAGTCGACCCTCGCCGCTGCCGGCGGGGCCCCGAAAGGAACACCATGACCGCCACCCGCACCGTCCGCATCGGCTCCTCGCATGGACTGCACGCCCGGCCCGCCAAGATCTTCGCGCAGGCCGCGAAGGACTCCGGCCTCGCGGTCACGATCGCCAAGGACTCCGGCAAGCCGGTCAACGCCGCGAGCATCCTCGGGGTGATCGCCCTGGCGATCGAGCACGGCGACTACGTGACGCTCACGGCCGACGGCGACGGCGCAGAGGGGGTCCTGGACACGCTCACCGAGCTGCTGACCACCGACCACGACCAGGACGCCGCCGGATGAGCGCGCTGCGAGGGGTGGGCATCGGTCTCGGCGTCGCGCAGGGACCGGTCGTCCGCATGACTGAGGCGCTGCCCGCGCCCGAGAACACGCCGAGCACCGCGGGGGCGGACACCGAGCGTGCGCGGGTCCGCGAGGCCGTCGCCGTCGTGGCGCAGGAGCTGACCCAGCGCGGCGAGGCCGCCGGTGGTGCGGCGCAGGAGGTGCTCGAGGCGCAGGCGATGATCGCCGAGGACCCCACCCTGCAGGACGAGGTCGACAGCAGGATCGACGCCGGCGCCACCGCGGAGTGGGCCGTGCACGACGCCTTCGCGGGTTTCCGGGCCACGCTCGAAGCCGTCGGCGGCTACCTCGGTGAGCGCGCCGCCGATCTCGACGACATCGCGCAGCGGGTGCTCGCCCGGCTGCGCGGCGTGGAGGCCCCCGGCGTGCCCGACCCTGGGCACCCGTTCGTCCTCGTGGCGCGCGACCTCGCGCCCGCCGACACCGCGCTGCTGAACCTCGACCAGGTGCTCGCCCTCGTCACCATCGACGGCGGCCCGACCTCCCACACGGCGATCCTCGCCAGGGAGAAGGGCATCGTGGCCGTGGTCGGCGTCGGCGACGGCCACGCCCTGACGACCGGGGAGACCGTGATCGTCGACGCGGCCGCGGGAGTCATCACCCGTGAGCCGACCGATGACGAGCGCGCCCGCGCCGCCGAGCGCGCCGCCGCCCGCCGCGCCGCCGACGACGCCCCGCTCACCCCCGGCGCGCTCGCCGACGGCATTCCGGTCGCGCTGCTCGCGAACCTGGGGAAGCCCGCCGACGCCGCCGACGCGGTCGCGCGGGGAGCCGAGGGCGTCGGCCTGTTCCGGACGGAGTTCCTGTTCCTCTCCGCGTCGCAGGCCCCGACGGTCGCCCAGCAGCGGGACGCCTACCGCGAACTCCTGGAGGCCTTCCCCGGCAAGAAGGTCGTCGTGCGGATGCTCGACGCCGGGGCCGACAAGCCGCTGGCCTTCCTCAACGACGCCCACGAGGAGAACCCGGCCCTGGGATTGCGCGGCCTGCGGGCGCTCCGCGCGAGCGAGGACATCCTCCGCGAGCAGCTGACCGCGCTGGCCGAAGCCGAGGCCGCGACCGACGCCGACCTGTGGGTCATGGCACCCATGGTGGCCACCGTCGAGGAGACCGTGTACTTCACCGGCCTCGCCCGCGAGTACGGACTGAAGACGGCCGGCGTCATGGTCGAGGTGCCCTCCAGCGCCCTGCTCGCCGACCGGGTGCTCGCGCACGCCGACTTCGCGTCCATCGGCACCAACGACCTCACGCAGTACACGATGGCTGCGGACCGCCTCCTCGGCTCCGTCGCGTCGTTCCAGGACCCCTGGCACCCCGCGGTGCTGCGCCTGGTGCGCGAGGTCGGCGCGGCCGGTGCCCGTCTCGGCAAGCCCGTCGGCATCTGCGGCGAGGCCGCGGCCGATCCGCTGCTCGCCGTCGTCCTCGTGGGCCTCGGTGCGACGAGCCTGTCCATGGCACCGTCCGCCCTCGCCGACGTCCGCCAGGCGCTCGCCGCCCGGACTCGCGACGATGCCCTCCGTCTCGCGGAAGCCGCGCTCGACGCGGACGACGCCCCCTCCGCCCGCACCGCTGCGGCGACCCTCGCCGCGGCACTCCCCCCTCATCAGAAAGAGACCACATCATGACGACGACGTCACCCGCCGCCACCGCCCCCGGTGGCCTCCGCGTGGGCGTGCAGCGTTTCGGCACGTTCCTCTCCGGCATGATCATGCCGAACATCGCGGCCTTCATCGCCTGGGGCTTCATCACGATGCTCTTCATCCCGAAGGGCTTCTTCGGGGCCGAGAGCCCGTTCGGCTGGCACTGGGCCGGCGTCGCCGAGATCATCGGCGGCGGCGGCGACTCCGCCGTCCTCGGCTGGCAGGGCGCGATGACCGCGGTCGCCGAGGGCGCGGACGGCAACATCCTGGCCTACGTGGGCCTGGTCGGCCCGATGGTCACCTACCTGCTGCCCCTCCTGATCGCGAACACGGCCGGACGAATGGTCTACGGCGAGCGCGGCGGCGTGGTGGCCACGATCGCGACCGTCGGCGTGATCGTCGGGACGAACATCCCGATGTTCCTCGGCGCCATGATCATGGGCCCGATCGCCGCGTGGATCATGAAGCAGGTCGACAAGCTGTGGGACGGCAAGATCCGCCCCGGCTTCGAGATGCTCGTCAACAACTTCTCCGCCGGCATCCTGGGCATGATCCTCGCCATCGTCGGGTTCTTCGCCTTCGGCCCGGTCATGCTCGGCATCAGCGCCGCGCTGGGGGCGGCCGTCGACTGGCTCGTCTCGCTCAACCTGCTGCCGCTTGTGTCGATCATCGTCGAGCCGGCCAAGGTGCTGTTCCTCAACAACGCCATCAACCACGGCGTGTTCACCCCGCTGGGGATCGAGCAGGCCGCCGAGACAGGCAAGTCGATCCTCTTCCTCATCGAGGCGAACCCCGGCCCCGGCCTCGGTCTGCTGCTCGCCTTCACCTTCTTCGGGGTCGGCGCGGCGAAGGCCTCCGCTCCCGGTGCCGCCATCATCCAGTTCTTCGGCGGCATCCACGAGATCTACTTCCCGTACGCGCTCAGCAAGCCGACCACGATCCTCGCGCTCATCGCGGGTGGAGCGGCCGGTGTGACCACCAACATGGTCCTCGGCGGCGGGCTCGCCTTCCCGGCGGCCCCGGGCAGCATCATCGCCGTGACCGCCGCGGCCATCGGCCTCGGCGTCGCCAACCTCCTCGTCGTCTACCTGTCGGTCATCATCGCGGCGACCGTGACGTTCCTCATCACCGGCGTCATCCTGCGGGCCTCGCGCAAGCGCGACCTCGCCGCCGAGGGCGACGCGTTCGGCGCGGCCATCGCGCAGACCGAGGCGAACAAGGGCAAGTCGTCCGCGGCGATGGACGCCCTGCGCACCTCGACCGCGACGACGGCTCCGGAGAGCACGCCGGCTCCCGCCACCACCGCCGTCGCGGCGGCCCCGATCGAGACCATCGTGTTCGCGTGCGACGCCGGCATGGGCTCGTCCGCCATGGGTGCCAGCGTGCTCCGCAACAAGCTGAAGAAGGCCGGAATCGAGGGCGTCACCGTCACGAACGCCGCGATCGCCAACCTCGACGGCGCCGCCGACGTGGTCATCACGCAGCAGCAGCTCACCGACCGGGCCACGGCGAAGTCGCCGGACTCCCTGCACGTGTCGGTGGACAACTTCATGAACTCGCCGAAGTACGACGAGGTCGTCGAGATGGTCAAGGAACAGCGAAAGGACGAAGAATGAGCGTTCTCACTGCCGAGCAGGTCCGCATCCACCCGGGAGGCGCGTCGCGCGACGACGCCCTCCAGGAGGCGACGGACATCCTCGTCGCCGCCGGTGCGGTGACCCCGGCGTACGTCGACGCGATGCGCCAGCGCGAGGAGACGGTGTCGACGTACATGGGCAACGGCCTGGCCATCCCGCACGGCACGAACGAGGCGAAGGACGCCATCCTCGCCTCCGCCCTCTCCGTCGTCCGGTACGACGGCGGCGTCGACTGGGACGGCGAGCAGGCGCGGTTCGTGATCGGCATCGCCGGCGTCGGCGACGAGCACCTCGACATCCTGTCGCGCATCGCGATCCTCTTCTCCGATGAGGACGACGTCGCCCGGCTGGAAGCGGCGGCGACGCCGGACGAGCTGTTCGCTCTCCTCTCGGAGGTGAACGAGGGATGAAGGCGGTCCACTTCGGGGCGGGCAACATCGGGCGCGGTTTCGTCGGCCTGCTCCTGCACGAGGGCGGTTACGAGGTCGTGTTCAGCGACGTCGCGGACGCGCTCGTGGAGGCGATCGACCGGGCGGACTCGTACACCGTGCACGAAGCCGGCCCCGGAGGGACCGACCACGTCGTCTCCGGGTTCCGTGCGGTGAACAGCCGCACGGACCCCGCCGTGGTCGCGGAGGAGGTGGCGACGGCCGACGTCGTCACGACCGCCGTGGGCCCCACCGTGCTGCGGTTCGTCGCCCCGTCGATCGTCGCCGGACTCGCGCTGCGCTCCCCCGAGGCCGCGCCGCTGCAGGTGATGGCCTGCGAGAACGCCATCGGCGCCACCGATCAGCTGCGGCAGGAGATCGTCGCCGCGGCGGGGCCGGATGCCGATACGCTGCTCGGCCGCGCCGTGTTCGCGAACACCGCCGTCGACCGGATCGTGCCCGCGCAGCCGGAGGGCGGCGGCATCGACGTCACGGTGGAGCCGTACTTCGAGTGGGCGATCGAGGCCCGGCCGTTCGGCGACACCCCGCCGCGCATCCCCGGCGCCCACTTCGTCGACGACCTCGCTCCGTACATCGAGCGCAAGCTCTTCACTGTGAACACCGGTCATGCCGCCACCGCGTACTTCGGTGCACGGGCGGGCATCGAGCGGATCTCGGACGCCCTCGCGGACGAGGCGATCGCCGCGCAGGTCTCCGCGGCGCTGGAGGAGACCTCTGCGGTGCTGGTCGTCGAACACGGTCTCGACCCCGCGGAGCTCGCGCAGTACCGCGCGACCATCCTCGAGCGGTTCCGCAATCCCGCGCTCGTGGACACCGTGCAGCGCGTCGGCCGGCAGCCGCTGCGGAAGATCTCCCGGCACGAGCGCTTCATCGGTCCCGCGGCGATGGCCGCCGAGCACGGGATGTCGACGGACGCGCTCGTGGCGGCCGTCGCCGCCGCGCTGGAGTTCGACGACCCTGCCGACGAGCAGGCGGTCGAGCTGCAGACGCTCCTCCGCTCCGAAGACCCGGCAGGCTTCACCGTCCGCGCCACGGGGCTCGATCCGGAGCACCCGCTCTTCCCCGCCGTCCGCGACGCGGTGGCGCTCCGTCAGGCGGCACTCGCCGGCTGAGCGGACGCGGCGTCCGGGCGGAGTAGCGTTGCTGCTGTGCAGCAGAAGCCCCGACGCCGCGTCCTGAGACGAGTCCTGTGGAGTGTGGTGATCGTCCTCGTGCTCGCCGTCGGCGGGATCCTCGTGTGGAGCCAGGTCGGCGTCATGGCCGCGGAGCCCGAACCGCTCGCCGCCGTCCGGGAGAACCCCGCGATCACGGTGAACGATGCCGAGGAGGGGATCGTCCTGGAGCCGGCGGACGGCGCCTCGGACCGCGGACTCGTCTTCATCCCGGGGGCGAAGGTCGACCCGTGGGCCTACGCCTCGATCCTCCAGGGGATCGCGGAGGAGGGCACCACGGTCGTGATCACGCGGCCCTGGCTCAACCTCGCCTTCTTCGATCCCCGCGGCCTCGGCTCGTTCACGAGCGCGGCGCCCGACGTGGACACCTGGGCCGTGGGCGGCCACTCCCTCGGCGGGGTGCGCGCCTGTCAGCTCGCGACGGACGCCGATGCCCTCGTCCTCTTCGCCTCCTACTGCGCGACCGACCTCGCCGGAACCGACCTCCCGGTGCTCAGCGTCTCCGGCGGTGAGGACGGCCTCTCCACACCCGAGAAGATCGCGGACGCCCGATCCGAGCTCCCCGCGGACGCCGAGTTCGTCGAGATAGACGGCGCCTCCCACGCCTCCTTCGGCGACTACGGGCCGCAGTCCGGTGACGGCACCCCGACCATCGACGACGAGGAGATGCACGCCGAGATCACCGAGGTCGTCGGCGGCTTCCTGGAGCAGGTCGCTCCCTAGGCCGCCCGCGGATCCCCGAGGATGGGGTCGAGCAGCGGATGCAGGTGCCGGGTGGTCAGCACTCCGGCCGCCGAGCGCGCACCCGCCGAGAGCGCCGATGCCAGGTCCGCCCCCGCCAGCCGCGCGTCGAGGACTCCGGCCAGGAACGCGTCGCCCGCGCCATTGGTGTCGACGACGGTGATCGGCAGCGCGGGCACCCGCAGCTCGGCGCCGTCCGCTCCGACCGCGACCGCTCCCTCCGCGCCGAGCGTGCACACCGCGAACGCCGCTCCCTCCGCGACGACGGCGCGGAGGAACTCCACCGGCGCGGCCAGCCGATCCGCGTTGCAGAAGACCGCCGCGGCCGCCGCCAGGAAGGGCCGGTGGTACCCGTCGACGCCGTCATAGTCGTGCACGTCGACCCAGAGCGGCGTGCCACTGGCCGCCGCGAGCGGGAGCAGCCGCCGCGGCTCGGCGGCGAGATCGAGTACGACGGCGTCGGCTGCGGCCATCTCGGCGGCATGCGCGGCATCGTCCGTGCCTGTCGTCTCCGCTGGAGTGGAGAGGTACAGCGACACCCGGTCGCCCTGCGCCGTCATGAGGTTGAGGTGCCGCTCCGTGGTTCCATCCGTCCACTGCGCGACCACCCCGGCCGCCTCCAGTGCCGCACGCACCCGGAGCCCCTCCTCGTCCTCCCCGGCGACGGCATGCAGCACGACGGATCGGCCGAGCGCCGTCAGGCTCAGCGCCTTGCCCGCACTCGTGCCGCCGACCGTCTCCCAGCTCGCCTGCGCGAACTGCATGTGCGGCACGGGCTCGGGGAGTCGGTCGAGGAGGACCATGCGGTTCCAGGAGGCGGGACCGGCGAGGAAGACGGAAGCGGGCATGCCCTCATCCTCGCGCCTCGTGAGGGGTCACCCGATGCGCGACACCAGGGCATCCAGGCCCATTCCGTAGTCGATGCGCACGACGGGGAGTGCCAGCTTGTCCGTCCCGATCACCACGTATCCGGGATCGATGGTCCGCGCCAGCTCGTAGCCCGCCTGCCGGACGCCCTCCTTCGCCGTGTCGTCGTAGTGGCCGAACGGGTAGGCCACCACCTCGCGGACGCCGAGCACGTCCCCCGACGTGGTGAGATCGGCGGCGATCTGCGCGGGCGTCCCGTTGACCATGCGTCCCCTGCCGTCGTCGCCGGCCTGATGCATGTCATGGGTGTGCGAGCGCCGCTGGACCCACGGCGAGGGCGCGGGGTCCTGACGATAGGCCGTGACCATGAACGAGGTGCTGAGGAGCCGGTGCGCGTCCACCACCGGCACCGCGAGGTCGAACCACGTCTGATCGGCGTCGTCGTCGGTGATGATCACGCTTCGCGCCGGGAGGGAGAGCCGCCCGTCGATGAACGCGCTGAGCTCGTCCCAGGTGGGCAGATAGAAGCCGGTGCTCGCGATGTGCGCCATGTGCGCCTCGAAGTCGCCGATGTACGCGTAGTTGCCGCGCAGCCACCCCTTCTCCCCCGCCGGGTCGGCCGTGAACTGGTGGTACATCAGGATGGGCACGCGCACGCCCTCGGCCGCGTTCTCCTCGGGCGTCTTCCAGGCGGCGAAGAGCTCCGTCTGCTGCTGCTGGCACGCGACGGGATCCGCGCCGTTCACCCGTGCTTCCACCGTGAAGGCGGCGGCAGCGTCGGCGCTGGCGTACCAGCCCGCGAACACCCGACCGTCGAGCCGAGGGATCGGCAGCCCCCGATACGGCTCGTCCTGGAGCTGCAGCATCGGCGCGGTCGGCGCCCCCTCGCCGCGGAAGGTGACCGCGCACGCGCGGGGATCGTCCGCGTCCGCCAGGATCTGCTGCGACGGCGTGAGCGGAGGCGCCGTGACGCTGCCCTGGGCCTTCGGAATCCGCTCTTCCGGCGTGCGATGGAGCCCCGCGAACGCCGCGACGGCCCCTCCGACGATCACGACGGCGACGAGCGCGCCGACGACTCCGGCTCGTGACCGCGACGACCTCCCCCCGGAGCGCATGTCAGGCGTCGAAGCCCTCGGCGATCATCTCGACGAGTTCCTCCCGTTCCTCGACGGGGAGGAAGGCCGCGGCGGCGGCGTTGAACTGGAAGGCCTCGAGGTCGTCGAGGTCGTACTCGAAGGTCTGCACGAGCAGCGCCAGTTCCCTAGTGAGCGAGGTGGCGCTCATGGTGCGGTTGTCCACGTTCACGGTCACCGCGAAGCCGAGCTGGTAGAGCAGGTCGAACGGGTGATCGGCGAGCGTCTTGCCCCACGCGGCGACCGCCCCCGTCTGCAGGTTCGACGACGGGGAGAGCTCCAGCGGGATCTCCCGGTCGCGCACCCAGCGCGCGAGGTCGCCGAAGCGCACCTGCACCTCGTCGCCCTCCTGAGTGACGACCTCGAGGTCCTCCGCGATGCGGACGCCGTGTCCGAGGCGGAGCGCACGACCGTCCAGCAGCGCCGAGCGGATCGAGGCGAGGCCCGCCGCCTCCCCCGCGTGCACGGTCACCGGGAAGAAGTTCTCGGAGAGGTAGTCGAATGCCGCGCGGTGGTCGGACGGCGGGAAGCCGTCCTCGGGTCCGGCGATGTCGAAGCCGACGGCCCCCCGTCCGCGGAATTCCACAGCGAGCTCGGCGATCTCCCTGGCCCTGTCGGTGTGCCGCATGGCGGTGAGGAGCTGTCCGACGCGGATGCTGCGACCGTCCCGGTCCGCCGCGTCCTCGCCCTCCTCGATCCCCTGCTGCACGGCCTCGACGGCGTCCTCCAGCGAGAGACCGCCGGCCTGGTGCTGTTCCGGTGCCCAGCGCACCTCGCCGTAGATGACGCCGTCGGCCGCGAGGTCCTGCACGAACTCGCGCGCCACGCGGGTCAGTCCCTCCCGGGTCTGCATGACCGCGGTGGTGAGCTCGAAGGTCTTCAGGTACTCCTCCAGCGACCCTGCGTCGCTCTTCTTCGCGAACCAGGAGCCGAGCGCCGCCGGGTCGGAGGCCGGGAGGTCGAGACCGATCGCGTCGGCGAGCTCGATGATCGTGGCCGGACGCACGGCGCCGTCCAGGTGGTCGTGCAGCGACACCTTCGGCAGACTCCGCAGGGAGACGCCCTGGATGGCGACGTCGCCGTTCGCATCGATCGACATGGGGATCCTCTCGGTCGCGGGGTGTCCGTCCAGGCTAGCGCCCGGGCCTCACGCCGTGATGCGCTCGCGGACGATCGGACCCACGGTCGGCGCCTCGTCGCCGAGCTCCCAGGCCCCTTCGAGTGCCTCGATGGCCCGGGGGAAGCGCGCCTCGTCCGCCGCCGACAGCGTGAACAGCGGCTGCCCGGCGGCGACCCGGTCACCGGGCTTCGCGTGCAGGTCGATGCCCGCCTCGAAGATCACCGGGTCCTCGGCCCGCGCGCGGCCGGCGCCGAGACGCCACGCGGCGATGCCGAAGGGGAGCGCGTCCATCCGGGTCACGACGCCGTCCGCGGGCGCCGTGACGACGTGCGTCTCCCTCGCGAGCGGGAGGGCCGCGTCGGGGTCGCCGTCCTGGGCGCGGATCATCGCCTTCCAGGTGTCCATGGCGCGGCCGTCGTCCAGCGCCGCCTCCACGTCCGCATCGGGCCGGCCGGCCAGGGCGAGCATCTCCCTGGCGAGCGCGATGGTCAGCTCCCGCACGTCGGCGGGTCCCCCGCCGGCGAGGATCTCGACCGACTCGCGGACCTCGTTGGCGTTGCCGATCGCGCGGCCCAGCGGGACGTTCATGTCGGTCAGCAGCGCCGTGGTGGCGACGCCGGAGTCGGTGCCGAGCGCGACCATCGTGCGGGCGAGCTCGCGGGCGCGGTCGATGTCCTGCATGAAGGCGCCGGAGCCGAACTTCACGTCCAGGACGAGGGCGTCGGTCCCCTCGGCGATCTTCTTCGACATGATGCTGGAGGCGATCAGCGGGATGGCCTCCACGGTGCCGGTCACGTCGCGGAGCGCGTAGAGCTTCTTGTCGGCGGGAGCGAGACCAGAGCCCGCGGCGCAGATCACGGCCCCGACGTCACCCTGCATCTGCGCGAACATCTCCTCGTTGCTGAGCGCCGCGCGCCAGCCGGGGATCGACTCCAGCTTGTCGAGCGTGCCGCCGGTGTGGCCGAGACCGCGGCCGCTGAGCTGCGGGACCGCCACGCCGAACGAGGCGACAAGCGGCGCGAGCGGCAGGGTGATCTTGTCGCCGACGCCGCCCGTGGAGTGCTTGTCCACGGTCTTCTTGCCGAGGGTCGCGAAGCTCATCCGCTCGCCGGACGCGATCATCGCATCGGTGAGGACGCGGATCTCGTCGCGCTCCATGCCGCGCTGGAAGATCGCCATCGCGAAGGAGGCCATCTGCGCGTCGGACACATAGCCGCGCGTGTAGGCGTCGACCATCCACCGCAGAGCGGGCTCGGGCACGACGCCCCCGTCGCGCTTGGCCCGGATCACATCGACCGCGTCGAACGGCTCGATGGCTCCCTGAGCCTGTCCAGCGGTCATCGTGCTTCCTCCAGGTCGCGCGGCCCGAACGCATCGGGCAGCACCTCGTCGATCGTGCGGATGCCGGAGACCGTCTCCAGCAGCATGCCGGGTACGGCGTGCTCGAACAGCAGCTGCCGGCATCGGCCGCAGGGCATGATGGTCTCGCCGTCGTTGTTCACGCACACGAAGGCGACGAGCTGGCCGCCGCCGGACATGAACAGGTCGCCCACGAGCGCGCACTCGGCGCACAGCGTGACGCCGTACGAGGCGTTCTCGACGTTGCAGCCGGCCACGATCCGCCCGTCGCTGACGAGCGCCGCCGCCCCCACGCGGTAGCGCGAGTACGGCGCGTACGCCTTGGTCATGGCCTCAGCGGCGACCTGGCGCAGCTCGTCCCAGTCGATGTCCGTCATGGTGATGGTTCCTTCTTCCCTGCGGGTTCTACGACTTGATGTACGGCTTGCCGCTGGCGGCAGGACCCCGGATCTGTCCGGCGAACCCGGCGACCGCGAGCAGCGTGACCACGTACGGCAGCATGAGCATGAACTCGCCGGGGATCGGCGTCTTCAGGATCGAGAGCAGGTTCTGCAGGTTCGTCGCGAATCCGAAGAGCAGGGCGGCGAGCGTCGCGCGGATCGGGTCCCAGCGTCCGAAGATCACCGCGGCGAGGGCGATGAAGCCGAGCCCGGCCGTCATCTCCTTGCCGAACTGCGGGACCGAGACGAGGGTGAAGTACGCGCCGCCGATGCCGGCGATCGCGCCCGCGAGCAGCACGTTCCAGAACCGCGTCGGGTTGACCCGGATGCCGACCGTGTCGGCCGCCTGCGGGTGCTCGCCCACGGCGCGGAGGCGCAGGCCCCACTTGGTGCGGTACAGGCCCCACGCGACGACGGCCACGGTGATGAACATGAGGTACACGATGAAGGTCTGGTTGAAGAGCACCGGACCGATGATCGGGATGTCGCTCAGCACCGGGATCTCGATGCGGGAGAAGCGCACCGGGGTGTTCAGTTCGGCCTCGTTCGGGGCGAGGAGCGCGCCGTAGAGGAAGCCCGTGAGGCCGGTGACGAGGACGTTGAGGACGACACCGACGATGACCTGCTCGACGAGGTACTTGATCGCGAACGCCGCCAGCACGCTCGCGACGAGAACGCCGCCGATCATGGCGCCGATGAGGCCCACGAAGGCGTTGCCGGTGATGCTGGACAGGAGCGCCGCCGAGAACGCGCCGAGGAGCAGCTGCCCCTCGATGGCCACGTTGACGACACCGGCCCGCTCGCCGATGACACCGCCGAGCGCGCCGAACACGAGCGGCACCGACAGCGACACCGCACCGAAGAGGAGGCTCGTGACGGGGACCAGGCCCCCGGCCGCGGCCCAGACGAGGAACGCGAAGACGGCGAGCACGCCATAGGCGACGATGAGCCAGATCGACGGCGCACGGTACGTCCATGCCCGGAGGAAGGCCCCGACCGTGAGGACGACGAGCACGGCGAAGACCACCCAGAAGGTCGGCGCGGTGGGCAGCCCCACGTCGGGGAGCTCGAAGGCCGACGTGCGGTCCCCGAGGCGGAAGGTGCTGGTGCCGCTGCGCGGCACGGCGAGGAAGAGCACCGCCAGCAGCGCGGTGACGACCGCGAGGCTGATCGGCGCCTTGAGGTGGCGCTCCCGGACGGTGGCGAGCTGCACCGTGCCGTCGGCGGCTTCGGTCTGCACGAGCGACATCATGCCGTCACCGCCTTCTTCGCGGCCTTGGCTCTCGCCTTGGCCGCCTTCTCTGCGTCGGACTTGGGGAGGAAGAACACCGTGCGCAGCAGCGGCGGCGCGGCGATGAACAGCACGACGAGCGACTGCACGACGAGCACGATGTCGACGGGGATGTCCTGCGCCTGCATCGAGAACGAGCCCGCTTTGAGGGCACCGAACAGGATTCCGGCCGCGAAGGTCCCCCAGGCGCGGCTGCGCCCGAGGAGGGCGACCGTGATGGCGTCGAAGCCGATGCCGGCGTCGATGGTCTCGGTGACGCCGGTGGTGACGGCGCCCTGGAGCTGGTTCATCCCGGCGAGGCCGGCGAGGGCGCCCGCGAAGAGCATCGCGTAGACGTAGACGCGCTTGACGCTGATGCCCGCGGCGCGAGCGGCGTGCGGGTTCTCCCCCACCGCGCGCATGCGCATGCCCAGCGAGGAGCGCTCGATGAGCCACCACACGAACACCGTCGCGATGACCACGATGACGAAGCCGAGATCCAGCAGCGGGAACTGCGGGCCGAGCAGGGTCGGGAACTGCGCGCTCTCCGGCGTGGCCGAGCCGAGCGCCTGGTTGGTCCCCGGCTTCTGCAGGAGCCCGGGCGTGCGGATCATCCACAGCAGCAGGTAGTACGCGATGTAGTTGAGCATGATCGTGAGGATCACCTCGTGCGCGCCCGTGCGTGCCTTGATGAGACCGGCGATGCCGCCCCAGAGCGCCCCGCCGGCGATACCGGCCAGCAGCGTGACGGGGAGGTGGAACCAGATCGGCAGGTCGAGGTTGAAGGTCAGCAGGGCCGCGATCGCGACGCCGACGAGCATCTGACCGCGGGCGCCGATGTTGAACAGACCGACGCGGAAGGCGAGCGCGACGCCCAGACCGGCGGCGATCAGCGGAGCCGCGAAGCCCAGCGTGTTCGTCAGCGGACGGATCTGCGCGGCGAAGTCGGCGCCGCGGGCGTTGAAGATCGCTCCGCGGAACAGCGCCTCGTAGCCGTTGTAGACCGCGTTCCAGGCCGCGACGAACGTGTCGCTCGGCTTGGCGAAGAAGTACCCGGAGGCCTTCTGCACGTCTTCGTTGGTGAAGGCGATGAGGATGCCGCCGACGATGAGCGCGAGGACGATCGCCAGGATCGTCGTGACGGCGCTGCCGCGGAGGATCTCCTTGAGGACGACGTTGCCGCGCGGAGGCGGGGGTACCTCGTCCGCGAGGCCCGTGCTGGGCGGGAGCTGCTCGGGAGGCAGCCCCTTCGTGACGTCTCCTGCACCGGGTGTCGCGCCGCTCACGCGGTCACCTCCGCATCGGCCGCTCCGGCCATCATGAGTCCGAGTGTCTCCCGGGGCGTGTCACCGGGGACGATGCCGACGATGGTGCCGCGGTACATGACCGCGATCCGGTCGGCGAGGGCGGCGACCTCGTCGAGCTCGGTAGAGACGACGATCACGGGGATGCCCGCGTCCCGCGTCTCGATGATGCGCTTGTGGATGAACTCGATCGAGCCCACGTCCACCCCGCGGGTCGGCTGCGCCGCGACGAAGAGCCGCAGTTCGCGGCTCATCTCGCGGGCGATCACGACCTTCTGCTGGTTGCCTCCGGAGAGAGTGCCCGCGGGAGTGTCCGGGCCCTGCGTGCGGATGTCGTACTCCGCGATGCGCTCCTTGGCGAAGTCCTCCAGGGCGCCGCGGCGCAGCGTCCCGGCCCGGCTGAACGCGGGATCGTCTGAGCGGTCGAGGATGAGGTTCTCGGCGACCGAGAATCCGGCGACGAGGCCGTCCTCGGTGCGGTCCTCCGGGACGAACCCGACGCCGGCGTCGAGGATGCCGCGGACGCTCTTGCCCACGAGCTCGGTGCCGTCGAGGATGACGTTCCCCTCGACGCGTGCGGCGAGGCCCACGATGGCCTCGACGAGCTCGGTCTGGCCGTTGCCCTGCACACCGGCGACGGCGAGGACCTCGCCGGGTCGCACGGTGAAGTCGACGTCGTCGACGACGATCGCTCCGGTGGCGGTGAGTACGCGGAGGTTGCGGACCTCCAGGCCGCCCTCGCCCAGCCGCGGAGCCTCCTTGTGCACGGTCAGCTCGACCGCGCGGCCGACCATCAGCGAGGCCAGTTCGGCGTTGGTGGCGGTCGGCGAGGCCTCCCCCACCACCCGACCGAGCCGGACGATCGTGATGCGGTCGGCGACCTCGCGCACCTCGCGCAGCTTGTGCGTGATGAAGACGATCGCGGTGCCCTCGTCTCGGAGCTGGCGCATGATGGCCATGAGCTCGTCGGTCTCCTGCGGCGTCAGCACCGCGGTCGGCTCGTCGAAGACGAGGACCTTGGCGTCGCGGGACAGCGCCTTGATGATCTCGACGCGCTGCTGCACACCCACCGGCAGGTCGCCGACGACGGCGTCCGGATCGATGTCGAACCCGAACCGCGCGGCGACCGCGCGCACGTGCTCGCGGGCCTTCGCGATGTCCAGCGTGCCGAGGCCCTTGGTCTGCTCGTGCCCGAGCATGACGTTCTCGGCCACCGTGAACACCGGCACGAGCATGAAGTGCTGGTGCACCATGCCGATGCCGGCGGCCATCGCGTCGCCCGGGCCGCGGAAGTGCTGCACGACGTCGTCGAGGAGGATCTCGCCCTCGTCGGCCTGATACAGGCCGTAGAGCACGTTCATCAGCGTCGACTTGCCTGCGCCGTTCTCGCCGAGGAGAGCGTGGATCTGACCGGGTTCGACCACGAGATCGATGTGGTCGTTCGCCACGAGGCTGCCGAATCGCTTGGTGATGCCGCGAAGTTCGAGCTTCATATCTGCACCTTATCCAGAAGAGTCACCGAGGAGAATCGTCGCCGCCCACAGTGCGGGGCGAGTGGCAGCCTGCGCCACTCGCCCCGTGCTGGGTACGGCTCCGACTCAGCGGGTGGGAGAGTTCTCGGACTCCACCGTGATGTCACCGGAGATGATCTGCTCCTGCAGAGCGGACAGCTCGTCCGTCAGGCCCTCGGGCAGGTCTGCCTCGAAGTCGCCGAAGCCGGAGAGCTTGACGCCCTCGTTCTCGAGCGTGCCGATGTAGGGCTCCGGGTCGAACTCGCCGGCGGCGGCCGCGAGCGTCGCGTCGCGGACGGCCACGTCGATGGCCTTCATGATCGAGACGAGCGTGATGTCGGCGACGCTGGGGTCAGCGACGGCGAGGTCGCTGTCGACACCGAGCATCAGCGTGTCCTTGCCGCTGTCGTTGATCGCCGCTGCGGCGCTCTGGTAGACCGGGCCGCCGACGGGGAGGATGACGTCGACACCCTGGTCGAGCACGCCCTGGGCGGTCTGCTTGGCCGTGTCGTTGGCGTCGAAGCCACCCGTGAAGGAGCCCTTCTGGGTCTCGGCGTCCCATCCGAAGACCTGGACGTCGGCCGACTTGTCCTCGTTGTACTTCTCGACGCCGAGCTGGTAGCCGTCCATGAAGACCGCGACCGACGGGATCTGCATGCCGCCGAAGGTGCCGACCTTGTTCACGCCGGCCTCCGCGGACCAGGCGGCCGCCGCGTAGCCACCGAGGTAGGCGGCCTGGGCGGTGTCGAAGACGAGGGGCTTGATGTTCGGCGCGTCGGTGGTGCCGTCGAAGTCGTTGTCGGCCCAGTCGTCGATGATCGCGTAGTCGATGTCGGGGTTCGCGAGCGCGGACTCGACCGTGGCGGCGGACAGCTTGAAGCCGACCGAGACGATGAGCGAGCAGCCCTCGGAGACGGCGGTCTCGAGGTTCGGCGCGTAGTCGTTGTCGTTCGCGGACTCGAACTCCAGCGGCTTGATGCCGAGCTCGTCGGCGGCGCTGTCCATGCCCTCCTTGGCCGACTGGTTGAACGACTTGTCGTTCCAGCCGCCGGCGTCGGAGATGAGGCAGGGCTTGAAGTCGGAGTCGACGGGGGCGGATCCGCCCTCGGACTCGTCGGTCGGCGCCTGACCGCAGCCGGCAAGAGCGAAGACGACACCGGCGGCGACCGTCGCGCCGAGCAGCTTCTTGGTGGTGGAGATGGTCACGGATGCCTCCCTCAACGAACCCGCGGCCATCGCGGATCGATCAAAGTTACCTAGTGTTTCGACGTTCGTGCACGTCGGCCCCGGGCGGCCGGGCCAATGGTTACAAAGCTGAAATCAACCCTGCCGATGAGCACGGACCGATGCTCATCAGAGCACGTCGCCCTGTCCGTTGAGTTTCAACGACTCCACCACGCCCTTCACCCGCTGCGCGTTCTCGACCGTCGTGACCAGGAGCGCGTCGGGGGTGTCGACCACGACGATGTCCTGCACGCCGACGAGGCTGATCACGCGGCTGGTCTGGCTGACGAGGATGCCGCTGGCCGCGTCGGTGAGCACCCGGGCGCGGGGTCCGAGGACGGCGAGGTCGTTCTTGCGGCCGTTCGTGATGAGCTTCGTCAGTGACGCGAAGTCCCCCACGTCATCCCAGTCGAAGTGCCCGGGGACCACGGCGAGGCGCCCGCGCCGCGCCGCCGGCTCCGCGACGGCGTAGTCGATCGCGATCTTCTTCAACCGCGGCCAGATGCGGTCGACGGCCGGCCCGCGGAGCTCCCGGTCGTCCCAGGCCTCGGCGAGCTCGAGCAGACCGGCGTGCAGAGCAGGCTCGTTGGCCGCGAGCTCGTCCAGCAGGACGCTCGCCTTCGCGATGAACATGCCCGCGTTCCACAGATAGGTGCGCTCGGCGAGGTAGGCCTTGGCCGTCTCCAGATCCGGCTTCTCGACGAAGCTCTCGACGAGGGCCGCCTCCCTGGCGCGCTCGACGACCAGCTCCGGCCCCTTCTTGATGTAGCCGAAGCCGACCGCCGGCTCGGTCGGCGCGATGCCGATCGTGCAGATGTAGCCCTCCCTCGCGACCTCGACGGCGTCGCGGACGGCGAACTCGAAGACCCGCGTGCCCCGGATGACGTGGTCGGCGCTGAACGAGCCGATGATGACGTCCGGGTTGCGCCGGTGCAGCACGGCCGCCGCCAGCCCGATCGCCGCCGCGGACTCGCGGGGCTCGGATTCCAGGAAGACGTTGAGGTCGGCGATCCCCGGCAGCTCCGCCTCCACCGCCGCCCGGTGCGCGCGCCCGGTGACCACCGCGATCCGGTCCGGACCGGCGAGCGGCTCCAGACGGTCCCACGTGTCGCGCAGCAGCGAATGCCCGGACCCGGTGAGATCGTGCAGGAACTTCGGGGCGTCCGCCCGGGACAGCGGCCACAGCCGACTGCCGATGCCGCCGGCAGGGATGACCGCGTAGAAGTCTTCGATCGGCTCGCTCATGCAGGCCAGCGTAGCGGCGGGCCCGACTTAGGCTCCCCTTCGTCGCCCGGGGCGTCCGCGCGGGAATAGGATGGACACCGATCGGGCGTGCCTGACCCTCCTCCAGGCCAGATGTGGACGAAGCAGCGCACGCGACCGAAACACATCGATCCAGGGAGGACGACCGTGTCCACAAGCGCTCGCTTGACACCGTCGATTTCGGAAACCACGTCCAAGACCCCCCGCGGCACCCTCTACCGGGGTCGCGAAGGCATGTGGTCGTGGGTGCTTCACCGCATCACCGGAGTCGCCATCTTCTTCTTCCTGTTGGTGCACGTGCTCGACACGGCGCTGATCAGGGTGTCGCCGGAGGCGTACGACGCGGTCATCGGCACATACAAGAACCCGGTCATGGCGATCGGCGAGGTCGTCCTCGTGGCGGGCATCGTCTTCCACGCCATGAACGGCCTGCGCATCATCGCCGTCGACTTCTGGTCGAAGGGCGCCAAGTACCAGCGCCAGCTGTTCTGGGGCGTGCTGCTCGTGTGGGGCATCATCATGGCCGGCTTCGTCCCGCGCCACCTGATGCTCGCGTTCGCCGGCTTCGGAGGAGGACACTGATGACCGCCCAGACCGTCGCCGCCCCCGCCCGTCGCCAGCGCGGCGTCAACCTCGAGAAGTGGGGCTGGGTCTTCATGCGCGTCTCGGGCGTCGTGCTCGTCGTGCTGATCTTCGGCCACCTCTTCGTCAACCTCATGGTCGGCGAAGGCATCCACGCCCTCGACTTCGCCTTCATCGCCGGCAAGTTCGCCACGCCGTTCTGGCAGTGGTGGGACGTGCTGATGCTCTGGCTCGCACTCATCCACGGTGCCAACGGCATGCGGACGATCGTGAACGACTACGTGACCAACCCGACCGCGCGCAAGGCGCTCGTCTGGGCCCTCGGCCTGGCCGCGGGCCTGCTCATCCTCCTCGGCACCCTGGTCGTCTTCACGTTCGACCCGTGCCTGGGTGTGACCGAGTCGAGCACGCTGTGGGAGACCTGCCAGGCGCAGGGCTAGAAGAAGAGGCAAACGAGAAGTGACTACCCAGACGCAGGATTCCGTCGTCCGTGACGGCGTGCACTACCACCAGTTCGACATCGTCATCGTGGGCGCCGGCGGCGCCGGCATGCGGGCGGCCATCGAGGCCGGCCCCGGCGCGAAGACGGCCGTGATCTCCAAGCTGTACCCGACGCGCTCGCACACCGGTGCCGCGCAGGGCGGTATGGCGGCGGCCCTCGCGAACGTCGAGGAGGACTCCTGGGAGTGGCACACCTTCGACACCGTGAAGGGCGGCGACTACCTCGTCGACCAGGACGCGGCGGAGATCCTCGCGAAGGAGGCCATCGACGCGGTCATCGACCTCGAGAACATGGGCCTCCCCTTCAACCGCACCCCCGAGGGCAAGATCGACCAGCGCCGCTTCGGCGGCCACACGGCCGAGCACGGCAAGACCCCGGTCCGCCGCGCCTGCTACGCCGCCGACCGCACCGGTCACATGATCCTGCAGACGCTGTTCCAGAACTGCGTCAAGCTCGGCATCAACTTCTTCAACGAGTTCTACGTGCTCGACCTCATCACCGTGAAGGACGCGGCGGGCGCGACGCAGATCGCCGGCGTGGTGGCCTACGACCTCGCCACGGGCGAGCTGCACGTCTTCCAGTCCAAGGCCGTGATCTTCGCGACCGGCGGCTTCGGCAAGATCTTCAAGACGACCTCCAACGCGCACACCCTCACAGGCGACGGCGTCGGCATCGTCTGGCGCAAGGGCCTCCCCCTCGAGGACCTCGAGTTCTTCCAGTTCCACCCGACCGGCCTCGCCGGCCTCGGCATCCTCCTCACCGAGGGCGCCCGCGGCGAGGGTGCGATCCTGCGCAACGCCTCGGGTGAGCGCTTCATGGAGCGGTACGCCCCGACGATCAAGGACCTGGCGCCCCGAGACATCGTCGCGCGCTGCATGGTTCAGGAGGTCGCGGAAGGCCGCGGCGCCGGTCCCCACAAGGACTACGTGCTGCTGGACTGCACGCACCTGGGCGCCGAGGTGCTGGAGACCAAGCTCCCCGACATCACCGAGTTCGCCCGCACCTACCTGGGCGTCGACCCGGTCGTCGAGCCGGTCCCCGTCATGCCGACCGCGCACTACGCCATGGGCGGCATCCCCACGAACAACAACGGCGAGGTGCTCGCGGACAACGACACCGTCGTCCCCGGCCTCTACGCGGCCGGCGAGTGCGCCTGCGTCTCGGTGCACGGCGCCAACCGCCTCGGCACGAACTCGCTGCTCGACATCAACGTGTTCGGCAAGCGGTCCGGCCGCAACGCCGTCGAGTACGTCAAGACGGCCGAATTCGTCCCGCTGCCGGAGAACCCCGCCGGGTTCGTCTCCGACATGCTCGAGGGCCTGCGCAACAACCAGGGCACCGAGCGGATCGCGATCCTCCGCAAGACGCTGCAGGACGAGATGGACAAGGGCGCGCAGGTGTTCCGCACGCACGAGTCGCTGCAGCACGTCCTCGGCGTGATCGCGGAGCTCCGTGAGCGCTACAAGAACGTGCACGTCGACGACAAGGGCCACCGGTTCAACACCGACCTGCTCGAGGCCGTCGAACTGGGCTTCCTGCTCGACATCGCCGAGGTCGTCGTCTACGCCGCACAGAACCGCGAGGAGAGCCGCGGGGGACACATGCGCGACGACTTCCCGAAGCGTGACGACGAGAACTACATGAAGCACACCATGGCGTACCTCACGGGCGACCCGCACTCCTCCGACCCGAGCGACCACATCAAGCTCGACTGGAAGCCGGTCGTCTTCACCAAGAACGACAAGGGCGAGTTGAACTACCCGCCGATGGAGAGGAAGTACTGAGCATGTCGAACGCCATCGCCGAAGCGCCGGCCGAGACGACCGAAGACACCGGGATCCAGTCCTTCATCGTCACCTTCAACATCCGCCGGTTCGACCCCGAGGTCGACGCCGAGCCGCACTGGGTCGACTACGACGTGGAGCTCTACTCCACCGACCGCGTGCTCGACGCCCTGCACAAGATCAAGTGGGAGGTCGACGGCTCGCTGACCTTCCGCCGCTCCTGCGCCCACGGCATCTGCGGTTCCGACGCCATGCGCATCAACGGCCGCAACCGCCTGGCCTGCAAGACGCTGATCAAGGACCTCGACATCTCGAAGCCGATCTACGTCGAGGCCATCAAGGGCCTGCCGCTGGAGAAGGACCTCGTCGTCGACATGGAGCCGTTCTTCGCGTCGTACCGCGAGGTGCAGCCGTTCCTCGTCGCGAACTCCGTGCCGGAGAAGGGCAAGGAGCGCACCCAGTCCATCGCCGACCGCGAGATCTTCGACGACACCACCAAGTGCATCCTCTGCGCCGCGTGCACCTCGTCGTGCCCCGTGTTCTGGACCGACGGCCAGTACTTCGGTCCGGCCGCGATCGTCAACGCGCACCGCTTCATCTTCGACTCGCGCGACGACAACGCCGCGGTGCGTCTCGACATCCTCAACGACAAGGAGGGCGTCTGGCGCTGCCGCACGACCTTCAACTGCTCCGAGGCGTGCCCCCGCGGCATCGAGGTCACCAAGGCCATCGCCGAGGTCAAGCAGGCAGTCCTCCGCGGGCGTCCCTGACGCGCCGGCACAGGCAACCACGCGAGAACAGGCGGTCCCGGACGGGGCCGCCTGTTCTCGCGTCTGCGCCTGTTCTCGCTGAGGCAGGCCGGGCGCGCGAGGGCGGGTCCCGCGCTTGGGTGTTGGGTAGGGTGGGGGCGTGTCCGAGCCCGGTTCAGCGACCGACGGTCGCCTCGATGCCGCGGTCGAGCGCGCGACCGCGCTGACCCGGCGCACCCTCGGCCTCTTCCCGGTGCGGGTGTGGCGGCACTTCCTGCAGCACAACGGCTTCCTGCTCGCCGCCGGGGTGAGCTATCAGGCGCTGTTCGCCATCTTCGCCGCGATCTACCTCGCGTTCGCCATCGCGGGCCTCTGGCTCGGCGGCAGTGAGGAGGCGGTGAACGGCCTCATCGACATCATCAACAACTACATCCCGAACCTCATCCTCGACGAGGGCGGCGTCTTCACTCCCGCGCAGGTGCAGGAGATCGCCTCGAACACCAGCGGGTTCCTCGGAATCACCGGTCTCATCGCCCTCGGCACGGTGATCTGGACCGCGATCGGGTGGGTGACCTTCTCGCGGCGGGCCGTGCGCGACATCTTCGGCCTCGAGCCCGACCGCCGCAGCTACCTCCTCCTCAAGGCGCGCGACCTGCTCGCCGCCCTGATCTTCGGCGTCGCGCTCATCGTCGGCTCTGCCCTCAGCTCCGCCAGCGCCGCGGTCCTCAGCTGGGTGCTGTCGCTGCTGGGCTGGGATGCCGGCTCCGACGGAGTCAACATCAGCATCCGGATCGGCACCGTCCTGGTGTCGTTCGTCCTGCTGACGGGAGCGCTGGCGGCGATGGTGCGCTTCCTCACCGGCACCTCGCTGCACTGGAGCACGATCTGGCCGGGAGCCCTCCTCGGCGGCGCGGCCATGACGGTGCTGCAGTTCGGGGTCGGGTTCCTGCTGAGCTACACGCCGTCGAACCCGCTGCTGGCGACCTTCGCGATCTTCGTCGGACTGCTGCTGTGGTTCCGGGTGAACGGGGTGGTCATGCTCGTCGCCGCCTCGTGGATCGCCGTCGCCGCCCAGGACCGCGACCTCCCGCTCCTGCTGCCGACCGAGGCCGAGCGGCGGGTGGCGGAGCACGCCACGCTGCTCTCCGCGGCACGGATCCGACTGCGCGACGCCCGCGCCGCGCGCGACGAGGCCCCGTGGTACCAGAGCTGGGCGGCCGGGCACGCCGTCCGCGCGGCGGAGGACGAGGTCGCACGGCTGGAGGCCTCCGCTCCCCCGCCCGCACCCCCGACCTCCCCTCTCGCGCAGCGCCTGCTCTCCGAGCTCGATCACCGTCAGAACCGCGATGTCGGCGGTGCTCGTTAGGCTGGAGGAATGCCTCACCTGCGTATCGCCTCGGTCAATGTCAACGGGATCCGGGCGGCCGCCCGCAACGGGATGAGCACGTGGCTGGACGCCGCGGACATCGACATCCTCACCCTTCAGGAGGTGCGCGGGCAGGACGAGCACGTCGAGGCCGCCCTCCCCGGCTGGAGCTTCGTGCACGACGAGGCCACGGCCAAGGGGCGCGCGGGCGTCGCGATCGCCAGCCGCCTCCCCGCGCTTGCCTCCCGGGCGGACTTCGGCCCGGAGGACTTCGACTCCAAGGGACGCTGGATCGAGGCCGACTTCCTGATCGGCGACCGTCCGCTCACCGTCGTCAGCGCCTACGTGCACTCCGGCGAGGCCGACACCCCCAAGCAGGACGAGAAGTGGAAGTTCCTCGACGCGTTCGAGGCTCGACTGGCGAGCCTGAACACCGACGGCGCCCTCGCCCTCGTCACCGGCGACCTCAACGTGGGGCACCGCGAGCTCGACATCAAGAACTGGCGCGGCAACCGCACCAAGGCCGGCTTCCTGCCGCGCGAGCGCGCCTACTTCGATCGCTTCCTCGGTGAGGCCGGGACATCGGTCACCGGCGTCGACGGCTCGGTCGGCACGGGCCTGGGCTGGGTCGACGTCGGACGTCGCTTCCACGGCGAGGTGGACGGGCCGTACACCTGGTGGTCGATGCGCGGGAAGGCCTTCGACAACGACTCGGGATGGCGCATCGACTACCACCTGGCCACGCCCGCTCTCGCCGAGCGCGTGCAGGCGTACCACGTGGCCCGTGCGGCCGCGTACGACCAGCGCTGGAGCGACCACGCGCCGGTCGTCGTCGACTACACCTACTGACCCGGTTCCGGCCGCTCGGAGGGCGACGGATCCGACTCCCGGTACCATCCTCGGTACTCCAGCACGGTGCCGAGCATGGGGTTCACGGCGCGCATGTCGATCGTGCGCCGGCGGTGCTCGGCGTCCCAGCCGTCGACGAGGTCCACGCGCACGCCGAGCGGTCCGGGCAGAGCGAACCGCCGCCCGAACAGCCGCAAGGCGACCCGGACGGTACGCATCCGCAGGAAGCCCTCCGCCGTCACACTGCACTCCTCGATGAGCTCCACGCGGCCACGGGCGCCGAGGAGATTCCGCACCAGCCCCGGTCGCACGCTCACCGTCAGCCGGTCCACGATCCGTGCCGTCCGACCCGGGAAGAGGAACTCGCGGGTGGAGTCGAGCGTCGCGCGGCCGGACGCCGCGCGCCCGGTCGTCGTGCGCAGCACGAACGGCACGTCCCGCCCCGACGTCGGCACCAGCAGCCCCGGTCCCACGATCGGACGCGCGAGGGCCGCCCAGCGGCCGAACCGGCTCCCCGCGACCGCGAACACGCCCTCCGCGTGCCCCGCCGAGACGGGAGCACGGTACTGCGCGAGGATCTCCGGGTGGAGGCGCTCCGCCTCCGCGCCCAGGGCGTCGAGGAACACCTGTCCGCGTCTCAGGGGCATGCCGTCCGTCATGACGTCAGCGTAGGGGATGCGACGGCGCCGGGCACCGCGGCGCGGGCGCATAGGATTGACGGGTGAACAAGCCTCGCCTCTACTCCGGAATGCAGCCCTCCGCCGACTCCCTCCAGATCGGCAACTACATCGGCGCGCTCCTGCAGTGGCGGGAGCTCCAGACCTCGTATGACGCGTTCTTCTCCGTCGTCGACCTGCACGCCCTCACGGTCGCCCAGAACCCGGCCGAGCTGCGCGAGAAGACCCGCCGGACCGCCGCGCAGTACATCGCCGCGGGCATCGAGCCGTCGCAGTCGACGCTGTACGTGCAGTCGCACGTCCGTGCGCACGCCGAGCTCGCCTGGATCCTCAGCACGATCACCGGCTTCGGCGAGGCCGGACGGATGACCCAGTTCAAGGACAAGTCGGCCCGCTACGGCGCTGATGCGACCAGCGTCGGCCTCTTCACCTACCCGGTGCTCATGGCCGCCGACATCCTGCTGTACCAGACCGATGTCGTGCCGGTCGGAGACGACCAGAAGCAGCACGTCGAGCTCACCCGCGACCTCGCGGAGCGCTTCAACTCGCGGTTCGGCGAGACCTTCACGGTGCCCGTCCCGGTCATCCAGAAGGAGACGGCGCGCATCTACGACCTGCAGAACCCGACGGCCAAGATGTCGAAGTCGGCCGAGAGCGACGCCGGTGTGCTGTGGATGCTCGACGACCCGGCGAAGTCGGCGAAGAAGATCATGCGCGCGGTGACCGACAACGAGGGCACCGTGCGGTTCGATCGCGAGGCCAAGCCGGGCGTCTCGAACCTGCTCACCATCTACGCCGCGCTGACCGGACGCCAGATCCCCGCGATCGAGGACGAGTACGCGGGCCGCGGATACGGCGACTTCAAGAAGGGCCTCGCCGAGGTCGTCGTGGAGGAGTTCGCTCCGGTGCGCAGCCGTGCCCTCGAGCTCCTCGACGACCCGGCGGAGCTGGACCGGATCCTCGCCGAGAACGCCGCCCGCGCCGACGCCGTGGCCGATCGCACGCTGTCCGACGTGTACGACCGCGTCGGACTGCTGCGCCGGGTGTGAGCCGCGGCCGACCCTAGGATGGCATCGTGACCGACCCGCAGCTGCCCCCTCCGCCCGGCGCCGTGCCGCCCCTACCCCCGGCGACCTCGGTCCCGCAGGAGCCGGTATCCGGTGCGGTCCCGCCGCCCGCGTATCCGTCGACACCGCCGGCCGCTCCGGCACCGTACCCGCCCGCGTATCCGCCGGCACCCCCTGCCGCGCCTCCCGGCGCGTATCAGGTGCCTGTGGGCGGCTACGCGGCACCGTCCGGCTCGTACACCGCACCGGATGCCGCGCCGAAGCCCTCGGGGTTCCTCGGCCTGATCGCTCTCGGCCTCTCGATCCTCGCGGCCGTCGTCATGCCGATCATCGGCGGCGTCAGCGCCTTCGAGGTCGGCCGCCGCATCCCGCAGGGCGTCAGCGGCTCCACGAGCGATCTCGGGTTCCTGTCCCCCGCGCGGGACCAGGTGCTGTGGACGGAGCTGTCCTTCTGGGCCGGCACGGTGTTCGGCATCGCCGCGATCGTGCTCGGCATCATCGCGATCCGCCGGAAGCGGGGGCGCGGAGCGGGCATCGCCGCGCTCATCGTCGCCGTCCTCGGCGCGATCATCTTCTTCGTCGCCGTCTTCACCGCTTTCGCCGTCGGCGGGGCGGCGGGGTACGCCACCTTCACCACCTGACGCGCGGCGCGCGCCGGAACCTCAGCGGGGGGCGTGGTGCTTCTGCTGTGCGGCAAGAAGTCCTTCGTCGACGAGGAGCTCGACGGCGTCGGCCGCGTCGCCCACGAGCAGGGGCAGGTTCGCGCGCTCGTCCTTGCCGAACGGGGAGAGCACCCAGTCGGCCGGGTCCTGACGCCCCACCGGGCGACCGATGCCCACGCGCACCCGGGGGAAGTCCGGGCTCGTGAGCGCTCGCGCGATGTCGCGGACGCCGTTGTGCCCGCCGTGGCCTCCCCCGGTCTTGAGCTTGACCGTGTCGAACGGGATGTCCAGCTCGTCGTGCACGACGACCACGTGATCGAGGGGGACGGAGTAGAACCGGGCGAGCGCCGCGACGGGCGTGCCCGAGACGTTCATGAACGTGTTCGGCTTCGCGAGCACGAGCTTGTCGGCGCCGGGGCGGAGCCAGGTCTCCACGACCCGCGCGCCCCCCTTGTGCTCCCGGAAGCTCTCGCCGCGGCGGGCTGCGAGCTCGTCGACGACCATCTGGCCGATGTTGTGGCGGGTCGCTTCGTAGCGGGGTCCGGGGTTGCCGAGACCGACCACGAGCCAGGTCGCTGCCATTCCTCGTCCTCTCTCGCCGGAGCCGTCGCCCCGGTCAGGATACGACGGAGGGGACGCGATCCGATCGCGTCCCCTCCGTGATGAAGCAGGCGGAGATCACTCCGCGGCGGCCTCCTCGGACGCCTCGGCGGCACCCTCGGCGGACTCGCCCTCGGTCTCCTCGTCCTCGACCGGAGCGGCCGGGACGGAGATGGCGACCACGAGGACCTCGGCGTCGGTGAGGAGCGTCGAGCCCTTCGGGAGGGTGACGTCGGCGGCGGTGATGTGCGCGCCCTCCTCGAGACCCTCGACCGAGACCTCGATGTTCTCGGGAATGTGCGTGGCCTCGGCCTCGACCTGGATGGTCGTGGCGTCGAGGTTGACGATGGTGCCGGGGGCCGGCTCGCCGGTCACGACGACGGGGACGTCGATGGCGACCTTCTCGCCCTTCTTCACGACCAGGAGGTCGATGTGCTCGATGATCTGGTGCACCGGGTCCTTCTGCACGTCCTTGACGAGGGCGAGCTGCGAGGTGCCCTCGATGTCGAGGTCGAGCAGCGCGTTGGCGCGGCGGATGATCAGGGAGACCTGGTGACCCGGCAGCGCGACGTGCACGGGCTCGGTGCCGTGGCCGTAGATGACCGCGGGGATCTTGCCGGCGGCGCGCAGACGACGGGCGAAGCCCTTGCCGAAGCTGCTGCGCAGCTCGGCGTGGACCGTGGTGTCTTCAGACATGAGGTTCTCCTTCGGGCACGCAGCGAAGGCGCCGCGCGGTGGTCTTGGAATTGTGGACTCGAACGCGGACGCGTGAGGAAAGCCACCGGGCTTGCTTCGCCGCGTCGATCACGGACGTCCGCGCACGCGCAGAAGCGTCCCTCGCCGAGGTACGACTCCATGGTACCGGATGACCCGATAGGCTGAGGACACCGGTCCCCTCTGCAGAAATTCGGAGTACCTCCATGCTCGACGCCGCGTTCCTCTCTCACGTCCTCCTCTGGGTGATCGGCGCCATGTCGCTGTGCGCCGCCGTCGCGACCGGCGCCGCCCTGTTCTCCCTCGGCCGCTCGGGCTACCGCAAGGACTGAGCGTCCCCCGGCGCTCTCGTGATCGCGATGAGCGCCTTCCGGATCGCCGCCACCTCGCGCCTCAGCGGAAGCGCGGCATCGACGCGGAGCCCGACCTCGTCGTCCCGCAGCGGTTCCCACTCGTCGAGCTGGGAACCGAGCAGCGAGGCCGGCATGAAGTGATCGGGCCGATCGCCCAGCCGTCGTGCGAGCGTCTCCCGTGCCACGCCGAGCTCGACGAAGACGGCGTCCGGTGCCTCCGCCCTGATGGCATCCCGGTAGTGCCGGCGCAGCGCCGAACAGGCGACGACGATGCGCGTCTCGGCGGCGAGCGTCCGTCCGACCACGCGGAGCCACGGCATCCGGTCGTCGTCGTCGAGAGGGATGCCCGCCGCCATCTTCTCGACGTTGGTGAGCGGATGCAGGTCGTCCCCGTCCACGAAGCGCGCCCCGAGCTCCTCGGCCAGCGCCGCGCCCACCGTCGACTTCCCGGAGCCGCTGGGCCCCATCACGACGATGCGCACGCTCATGCCCGTCGCCTCCCGGCTCAGTAGAACTCGACCGTGTCGACCACTGCACGCAGCTCCCGGCCGTCGAGCAGCCGGGTGGCGTTCTCGGCGAACCTCCGTGCGATGCGCTCCTCCTCCTTCGAGCTCAGAGCCGCCGTGTGCGGGCTGACGAGGACGCGGGGGTGTGTCCAGAGCGGCGAGTCGGCGGGCAGCGGCTCCTGCTCGAAGACGTCCAGCCCGGCGAAGCCGACGCGGCCGTCATCGAGCGCGGCGAGAAGCGCCGTCTCGTCGACGACGCTGCCGCGCCCGACGTTGGTGAGGATGGCCCCGGGCTTCACGGCCCGGAGGACCTCCTCTCCGATGAGGTGCCTGGTCTGCTCCGTGCCCGGCAGCGTGACGACGATCGCGTCGACCTCGCCCACCGCGTCCACGAGCTCGTCGGGCGCGATGAGACGGTCGACGCCCTCGACCGCGCGGCCGGAGCGGCTGGTTCCCCACACCCGGGCGCCGAGCGCGTGGAAACGGCGGGCGCACTCCGCGCCGATCCCGCCGAGTCCGACGACGAGCACGGTCATCTCGTCGACCTGACGCATCTCCCAGCGGTCGGGCCAGGTGCGCTTCCGCTGGTCGTCGAGCAGCCGCGGGAGGCCCTTCGCCCCGGCGAGCACCGCGAAGAGGGCGAACTCGGCCAGCGTTCCGCCGTGGACGCCCGCGCTGGTGGTGAAGACGATGCGGTCGAGGTCGGCGCGGTCGAGTCCCGCCGCCTTGACAGTACTGCCGCCCCCGGCCGCCGTGGTCATGACCCAGCGCAGTCCCGGATTGGCGGATACCGTCCGCGCCAGCGCCTGCGGGTCGACATCGGGGATGCCGAAGAGCACGTCCGCAGAGTCGACGAGATCGTCGAACGCGCGCTGCTGTTCCGGGGTCCGGCTGAACTCCGGGTCTCCCGACCAGTCGGCAGGGCCGCGCATAGGAGGCACGAGCGCCGCATCGTGGACGACCTCGAGACGCGGCTCGAGCTCTTCGATGAGCCCGCACAGCTCCTCCGCCAACGGCACCGCGACGACGGCGCGGACCTTCTTCTCGGACTCCGTCACGACCGACTCCCTCCAGCTCCTGTGCTCTCCTCAGCGTAGAGGTCCCGAGCGTCCCGGCCGCCCGGCACCGCGGACGATGACCGGGTCGCGTCACGGGTGCGCCTCGATCCGCCCTACAGCGATACGCTGAACTCAACCCTTCTTCACGATCGAGGAGCCTTCCGTGCCCGAAGCATCAGCGAACATCGGAGTCGTCGGACTCGCCGTCATGGGGTCGAACCTCGCCCGCAACCTCGCGAGCCGCGAGGGCAACACCGTGGCGATCTTCAACCGCAGCTACGAGAAGACGCAGACCCTCCTCGACGAGCATCCCGAGGCGGGCTTCATCCCGGCGAAGACCTACCAGGAGTTCGCCGATTCGCTGCAGAAGCCGCGTACCGCCATCATCATGGTCAAGGCCGGAGCTCCGACCGACGCCGTGATCGACTCCCTCGTCGAGGTCTTCGAGCCGGGCGACATCATCGTCGACGGCGGCAACGCCTACTTCCCGGACACCATCCGCCGCGAAAAGGCCGTCCGCGAGACCGGCATCAACTTCGTCGGCGCCGGCATCTCCGGCGGCGAGGAGGGGGCCCTCACCGGTCCCTCGATCATGCCGGGCGGCTCCGACGAGTCCTGGGTCACGCTCGGGCCCATCCTGAAGTCCATCGCCGCGGTCGCCGAGGGCGAGCCCTGCGTGACGCACGTCGGACACGACGGCGCCGGCCACTTCGTCAAGATGGTGCACAACGGCATCGAGTACGCCGACATGCAGCTCATCGCCGAGGCGTACGACCTCATCCGGCGTGGCACCGGCAAGACGCCCGCGGAGATCGCCGAGATCTTCGCCGAGTGGAACCGCGGGGAGCTGGAGTCGTACCTCATCGAGATCACCGCCGAGGTGCTGCGGCAGGTCGACGCGTCCACCGGCAAGCCGCTCGTCGACGTCATCCTGGACCAGGCCGGCGCGAAGGGCACCGGCGCCTGGACCGTGCAGACCGCGCTCTCCCTGGGCGTGCCGGTCTCGGGTATCGCCGAGGCGACCTTCGCCCGCTCCCTCTCCTCGCACCCCGAGCAGCGCGCGGTCGCCGCCGCGCTTCCCGGCCCGGACGAGGAGTTCACGGTCCCGGCCGACGAGGTCGACGCGTTCGTCGAGGACGTCCGCCTGGCGCTCTACGCCTCCAAGATCGTCGCCTACTCGCAGGGCTTCGACGAGATCCGCGCCGGTGCCGCCGAGTACGGCTGGAACATCGATCTCGGTGCGATCTCCAAGATCTGGCGCGGCGGCTGCATCATCCGTGCACAGTTCCTGAACCGGATCGCGGACGCCTACGCCGAGACCCCCGACCTGCCGGTGCTGATGACGGCTCCGTACTTCGCCGAGGCGCTCACCCGCGGCCAGGCGGCATGGCGCCGCGTGGTGGTCACGGCGGCGCAGTCCGGCATCCCGGCTCCCGCCTTCTCGTCGTCGCTGTCGTACTACGACGGCATCCGCGCCGACCGCCTCCCGGCCGCTCTCGTGCAGGGCCAGCGCGACTTCTTCGGTGCGCACACCTACAAGCGCATCGACAAGGAGGGCACCTTCCACACGCTGTGGTCGGGCGACCGCTCCGAGATCGAGGCCGAAGACACGCACTGACCTCGGGTCTTCGAAGGGCCGGGCACCGCAGGGTGCCCGGCCCTTCGTGCGTCAGACGAGGATGTTGTGGTTGCGGCGGAACACGTTCTGCGGGTCCCACTGCGCCTTCACCGCCCGCAGACGCTCGTAGGCGTCGCCATCGTACATCCCGGACACCGCGTCCGGGCGCTCGCGGTCGACGAAGTTGCTGTACTCGGCGAGGCGGCCCCCGACGATCCGCTGCGCGTCGGCCGCGGCCTTCTCGCGCCCCTGCTCGTCGACCAGCCCGGGGACGTCGAAGGCACCGGCCATGACGAACCACGTCGCGGTGCGTGCCGGGAAGGCTGTCTCCTCCTGCGGCACGTCACTGAACGCCCCACCGAGGGACCGGAGGAACACGACCGAGGCGGGGTACTCCCGCCGATAGGCCACCAGGCGATCGATCGTCTCGTCGTCGAGATCGGCGACGAGACCGTTCCCGCCGAGGAACCCGGGAGGGGCGGGGGCCTCGCCGCCCTCGGGCTGCGGCATCTCCATCAGGATGCCCCGGTAGGCAGGCTCGGTGATCTCCGTCGTGACACCGTCGAGCGCGGTGATCGGCGCGAGTTCCACGCGCAGCGCCTCCGGGTCGGGCCCCGCCCACACGGCGGTCAGCCGGGCACCGGCCGGAGCACTCGGGTCCATGGGCGGCACGTCCATGTACGTGACGGTGAGCTCGCGCGGGGCGTCGCGGAGGAGTTCGCGCGCGGCCCGGAGCACGGCGGTCGCGTCGCCGTCGACGACGGACTCGGCCAGCGCGATCCCCGGCAGGCGATGCGCGTCGAAGTCGAAGCGGGTGACGATGCCGAAGTTGCCGCCACCGCCGCGCAGCGCCCAGAACAGGTCGGGATGCTGCGTGGCCGAGACCTCCACCACGTCTCCGCTCGCGGTGACGACCTGGGCGCCGACGAGCTGATCGACGGCGAGGCCCCAAGCGCGCACCATCCAGCCGATGCCGCCGCCGAGCGTGAGACCGCCGACACCGACGCTGGCCGTGTCGCCGGAGCTCAGGGCGAGGCCGTGGCCGGCGAGGGCTGTCGCGACATCGCCCCAGACCGCACCGCCGCCGATGCGCACGGCGGTGCCGTCGACCTCGATCGAGGAGAGCTCCCCGAGTTCGAGCCGCAGACCGGAAGCGGAGGCATGGGACCAGGGCCCATGGCCGCCGGAGACGACGGTCAGGGGGACCGCCTCCTGCGCGGCGGCGCGGACGAGCGCGGCGACCTCGGAGACGGTGGAGGGACGATGGACGGTGGGCTGAGCGGATTCGACGTGGTCGACCATGAGCACACGGTAGACCCGGGGTCGGACATCGCGGAAGAGGGGCGGCCCACCGTCCACCCCTCCCCCGCGCCGCCCGCTATCGGGTGATGTCCCTCACCGTCCCCTGCGTCAGACGCAGCCGTTTCGTCGCCCGCCGCGCCACCGCGGAGTCGTGCGTGACGACGACCATCGTGATGCCCTCCGCGCAGAGGCGTTCCAGCAGGTCGAGGATCTCGTCGCGCATCCTCTCGTCGAGGTTGCCCGTCGGCTCGTCCGCGAGCAGCACCCGGGGGCGTTTGACGATCGCCCGCGCGATCGCGACACGCTGCTGCTGTCCGCCGGACAGCTCCGCCGGACGATGGTCTCCGCGGTCCGCCAGGCCGACGTGGGCGAGAGCGGCGGCGACCCGGGTGCGTCGTTCCGCCGGGTCGATGCCGAGCGGCTCCAGGGCCATGTCGACGTTCTCCGCCGCCGTCAGCGTCGGGATCAGGTTGAACCCCTGGAAGACGAATCCGATCTCCTGCGCGCGGATCCGTCCCAGCTCCGACGGCGAGGCCGACGACAGTTCACGGCCGTCCAGCTGCAGCGTCCCTGAGGTCGGGGTGTCGAGCGCCCCCAGCAGCTGCAGCAGCGTCGACTTGCCCCCTCCGGTCGGCCCCTGGATCGTGACGAAGGCGCCGGGCATGATCTCCAGGTCGACGCCGGTGAGTGCCGTCACCGTCCGTCCCCTCCGCGTATAGGTGCGGGTGACGCCCGTCGCCCGGTACAGCGGGGTCGCCGCCGACGAGGCCGGAACGCGGGCCTCGGAATCCGTCATCGTGGTCATCTCGGTCTCCTTCTCTCCTATGTGGTTCGCGACGCCGCTCATGCGACGGACCGCAGGGCCTCGGCGGGGCTCAGTCGCGCCGCCCGCCAGCCTCCGAAGGCGCCGGCGACGAGCCCGCCCAGCACCGCGAGGCCCACGGCGGCGACGAGCACCCAGGGGGTCAGCGGTGCCTGCAGCACGATGTCGGTGGCGGTCTCCGCGCCCGGGGCCATGCCGCCGGGGCCACCGAAGCCGCCTCCTCCCTCCGGGCCTCCGCCGACGGCGGCGGAGCCGGCGGCCACGGTCGGCTGCGCGACGGTGATGATCAGGATCCCGGCGAGGCCGAGCACGAGACCTGCCGCTCCTCCGAGGAGTCCCTGCACCATCGACTCCCCGGCGACCTGGCGCACGACGCGGCCGTTCGACCACCCCATCGCCTTCAGGGTGCCGAACTCGCGGGTGCGGCGGCCGACACCGGAGAGGGTGAGGAGCACCGAGAGCAGCACGGCGACGGCGAGGACGATGATCGACAGCCAGGTGCCGAGGTTCGTGACGAGCGCCGTCGCGTTCGAGAGCGAGCCGGACACGGTCGCGGCGAGCTCGGACTGCGAGGAGACTGTGGCGTCGGGAAGCTCCTCCGCCAGGTCCGTCTGCACCTCGTCGATGGACGCCGCCGAATCCGCCTGCACGTACACCGTGGAGATCACGTCCTCCACCCCGGCCAGCTCCTGCGCGGTGTCGAGCGGGAGGTAGACATCCGCCGCGGTGTCTGCGGCATCCGACGCCGACGTGAGGAGGCCGACTACCTCGACGACGGAGCCCGCGACGTCCAGGGTGTCGCCGACGGCGATGTCCTCGCTCGCGGCGTACGTGCTGTCCACCAGCGCGACGAGCGCTCCGCTGTCATCGGTGTCCAGCCCACGCCCCTCGCCGATCGCGGCGGAGGCCAGCGGGCCGACCTCCGACGCGGACGGGTCGATGCCCAGGACGGTGAACGAGTCGATGCCGAAAGCACCGCCTCCACCCCCGCCGCCACCCTGCGGAGGAGCCTGGCCCTCCGCGGGCGCCTCGCCGCCCTCCGCACCGTCCTGCCCGCCGAAGCCGCCGCTCGGCAGCTCACCGGAGAAGGTCGAGTTCGTCAGGCTCAGCGCACCGGTCGCGGCGGCGACGCCGTCGGTACCGGCCACCGTGTCCAGCACCGCCGCATCGAGCGTCGTCCGGCCGAAGTCCGTGCGCAGGGTCGACTGCTCCAGGGTCGTGGTCTCGCCGTCGCTCTCCCCCGCGTCCTCGTCGAACTCGAACCGCGGCCCCGTCCCGTCGCCCGGTTCCGCGGCGGCACCCGTGACGGTGAGATCCGTCCCGACCCCGTACACCGCCGCGAGCGACTGCGCCTGGGCGTCGCGCACACCGGTCGTCAGGGCGTTCACCACGATCACGAGTCCGATCGCGACCGCCAGACCGATGGCCACGATCGCCGTCTGCTTCTTGCGGCCCGCGAGTTCGCGCCGCAGATATCGTCCGTACATGTCTCTCCTCCCGCCGCGACGATCGCGGCGCGGAACCGACGCTAGGGACGGCCGTTATGCGGATTCGAGGGACGGATGATGAGGGTTCTATGAGGCGGACATCTCCCAGAGAACCCATAGCCCGCTCCATAGAAATCACATAGGAAGTTCCGCAGAATAGAGGCATGACCAGCGACCTGCCCGAACTGCGCCGCCCCGACGGCTCCCCTCTGCGCATCCTCGCCGTGGACGACGAGCAGATGCTCACCGATCTGCTCGCGATGGCCCTGCGCATGGAGGGCTGGGAGGTGCGCACCGCCTCCTCCGGTCTCGAGGCGATCCAGGTCGCGAAGGAGTTCGAGCCGGACGCCCTCGTGCTCGACATCATGATGCCCGACCTCGACGGGATGGCCGTGCTCAAGCGTCTCCGCGAAGCGGGCAATCTCGTCCCCGTCCTGTTCCTGACGGCGAAGGATGCCGTGGGCGACCGCGTCGCCGGGCTCACCGCCGGGGGCGACGACTACGTGACCAAGCCCTTCAGCCTGGAGGAGGTGATCGCCCGGCTCCGCGCGATCATCCGGCGCACCGGACACGCCAGCGCCGACGACGGGCAGTCGATCCTCCGGGTCGCCGATCTCACGCTCAACGAGGACAGCCACGAGGTCGTCCGGGACGGCGTGGAGATCGAGCTGACCGCGACCGAGTTCGAACTGCTGCGCTACCTCATGCGCAACGAGCGCCGGGTGCTGTCCAAGGCGCAGATCCTGGACCGCGTCTGGAGCTACGACTTCGGCGGCAAGTCGTCGGTCGTGGAGCTCTACATCTCCTACCTCCGGAAGAAGATCGACGCCGGGCGCACGCCCCTCCTGCACACCGTGCGCGGCGTCGGCTACATGATCAAGGCCCCGCAGTGAGCGGAGCGACGGTGACGCGACGGCCCATGAGCCTGCAGACGCGGCTGATGACCGCGGTGATCGGGTTCGTGTCGCTGATCCTCGTCATCGTCGCCGTCATCACCAGCGCCACCCTCGGCAGCACGCTGGAGCGCCAGCTCGACGACGAGGTGAAAGGCTACGCGGTCACCATCCGGGACCAGTGGGTGTCGCGCTCCAACCCCTCGGAGGCGACAGCGGAGAACATCCTGTACGGCCGCGACGTCAAGGTGCCCGGCCTGCTGTTCTCCGTGGCCAGCCCGGTGGTGGGCCCGACGGGTCTCGTCTTCGACGACAACCGCGGCGACCTCACCAGTTCGTCCCAGACGCTCACGCCCGAGCAGTTGCAGAGGCTGTACGGAACGGTCGCACTCGGCACCCCTGCGACTGTCTCCTTCGACGGGCTCGGCTCGTATCGGATCTTCGCGACGACCGCGAGCAACGGCGTCGTCGTCGTCACCGGACTCCCGCGCGACGGAATCCAGAATCAGCTCACCCAGCTCCTCACCGTGATCCTGCTCGCGACGGCGGGCGGCCTGATCCTCCTCGCCCTGACGACGGCGGTCACGATCCGTGTCGGGCTGCGGCCGCTGCGGGCGGTTGCGGCGACAGCGACGAGGGTCGCCAATCAGCAGCTCGATCGCGGCGAGGTCAGCATCACCGAGCGCGTGCCGGCGAGCGAGGCCGATCCGCGGACGGAGACCGGGCTCGTCGGCGCCGCGCTGAACAAGCTCCTCGACCACGTGGACACGTCCCTCTCGGCGCGGCAGAAGAACGAGGAGCAGATGCGCCGGTTCGTCGCCGACGCGAGCCACGAGCTGCGCACGCCCCTGGCCTCGATCCGCGGTTACTCGGAGCTCTCGCTGCGGGCCCTGCGTCAAGCGCCGGAGGCGACGAAGGAAGACGCGGTCATCGAAGGCACGACCTCCTCGCTGGAGCGTATCCAGGCTCAGTCGCTGCGGATGACACGGCTCGTGGAGGACCTGCTGCTCCTCGCCCGTCTCGACGAGGGACGCGAACTCGTGTACGGCACGGTCGACCTCACCCAGCTCGCCCTCGAAGGCCTTTCGGATGCGCGACCGACCGCGGCCGATCACCACTGGAACATCGAGGTGCCGGACGAGCCGGTCACCGTCGTCGGGGATGCCGGGCGGCTGCATCAGGTCGTCGCGAACCTGCTGGCCAATGCCAGGACCCACACCCCCGCGGGGACCACGGTGACGCTGAGCGTGGCCCGGGAGGGCGACGAGGCCGTGCTCCGCGTGCATGACGACGGCCCGGGGATCGATCCCGCCCTCCGCGACGAGCTCTTCGCCCGTTTCGCCCGCGGGGACAGCTCCCGCGCCCGGCAGACCGGAGGGACCGGGCTCGGTCTCGCGATCGTCAAGGCCATCGTGGAGGGCCACCACGGCCGCATCTCGGTCGACAGCGAGCCCGGCGACACGACCTTCACGGTCCGGATCCCGATGACTCCTCCCGGCGAGACCCCCGACGCCTGACCCGGGGGTTCCTTCTACCCCGTTCAGCTGCACGACCGGAACCCGCCCGCACGACTGATCCGTTCCACACCCTCGTGCACCCGTCCCCCGGCCGTGCAGGTGGCCCCCGGTCGTGTACCCGTCCCCCGGCCGTGCACCCATCCCATCGGCACGGTCCGGGGGCGGATGCACGACGAGACCGGGGATTCCGTCGTGCGGGTGTCGCGGGGTCGTGCAGGTGTCGCAGCGTCCCCGGGCCGGGGGACGGAGGACGATCCGGGTCAGTAGCCGGCGAAGGCGTCCGTGGTGAGGGAACGGGCCTTCTGCAGCGCGGGCGCGAGGTCGGCGATGAGCCGCGGCGGCCCGGAGATGAAGGCGTGCCGCGCCGAGAGGTCCCCCACCGCGTGCTCCAGCGTCTCCGCGTCCAGGCGGGCCCCCTGCGCCCAGGTCCAGTGCGCGGGGAGGTCGTCCGGCTCGTCGCGGGTGAACACGACCGCTCGCACACCCGTCGCGGCGAGCTCGTCACGGAAGGCGAGCTCTTCCGCCGAGGACGCCACGTAGACGAGGACGATGTCGCGCCGCTCCCCCGTCGCTTGGAGCTGCCGGAGCTGCGACACGAACGGGGTCACACCGATGCCGGCCGCGACCATGAGCACCGGCTGCTCGCCGCGCGGGAGGATGAAGTCGCCCCAGGTTCCGGTCACGGCGAACGTCGCACCGGGCTCGGCCGCCGCAAGAGCCCGCTTGTAGCTCGACGGGTGCTGCTGGTCGCCGTTCTTGTACGCGATGCGAAGGGTCGGAAGGTCGGCCGGAGCGGACACGATGCTGAACTCGCGGCGCGTCCCGCGCGCGTCCGGCCGTCGGTGCGGCACGTCGAGCTCGAGATACTGCCCGGGGAGGAACCGCACGCGGCCCTTCGCCCGGAAGGTGAGCTCCTGGGCGGTCGGCGTCACGGAGGTGCGGCTCTCCAGGACGAGACGCACGGACCCGCGGAGCGCGAACGCGAAGGCCACGAGGTTCCCGATGAGCAGTGCGCGCTCCTGCCCGAGCGTGAACAGACCGGCCACCGAGATCGGCCAGCCCGCGAGCACGCCCACCACGGCGGCGACGACGAGCTGCTGCCGACGACGCGGCGGGAGCGTCAAGGGCTCCGACAGCATGAACGCGCCGAGGAAGAGGAACGGCGACTGGAGCACCGCGAACGACAGCGCCGTCACGACGTCGAAGGCCACGTCGAACTGCACGGCCTGCACCGCCTGCCGCACGATCGAGGTGGCGACGGCGACGACGAGGAAGAGCAGGACGACCCCGACCTTCTCCGTACGCCAGAGCACGGCGAGCCCGAGGAGGACGACGGGGATAACGAGCACCGGCGTGCCGACCCACCAGGAGGACGAGGTGCCGAGCCAGCTGAACGCCCCGAACGCCCCCAGGATCGACACGACCGCGGCACCGAACGCCGCCGGGTTGAAGATGTGGCGTCCTCGCCAGGCGATGAGGTACTTGGACACGCTGGCCACCGCGCCCGCGATGGCGAGGCCGAGCAGTGCCGACGGCTCGATGCCGGGACGCAGCACGAACAGCAGGATGAGGGCCGTGACGAGTGAGGACTCCACGCGCCAGGGCAGGCGGAGCAGGCGCTGCGCGACCGCGTCCACGGCCGAGATCACGACCGCGAGCACGAGGAAGGACGCCACCAGCTCCACCGGCGTCGGAGAGACGATCACCCCGAGCAGGGAGAGCACGAGCGCGATGAGCGCGAGGGCCGTCAGCGCGAACAGCACGAGACGGTACATCGACAGTGAGCCGAGCACGGCGAGGACGCGCTGGCGGGCGGCGGCGAAGGCGGTGGTCATGGTGTCCTGTCTCCCACGGTTCCGGCGGCTCGCGCAGGAGCTGCGGTGAAGAGCTCGGCCTGGCAGCCGGGCGAGCGCTGCACACGGCCGTCGGTGGTCATGCGCACCCATTCGACGCCCCAGCGGGCGGCCAGCTCCGGGCCGCCGTCGAAGAACAGCGCGGTGGCCGCGGCATCCGCCCTCATCGCCTCCGGGGCGAGTGCCCACGTCGCGGCCCAGGTGCGGACGGGCTGTCCTGTCCGCGCATCGAGCACGTGGTGGAGGCCCTCGCCCCAGGCCCGTCGATTGACGGCCGAGGCGCACAGCGCGCCGTCGGTGACCTCGACGACGCCGATCGCCTTCCGCGCATCGAACGGGTGCTCGAGAGCGACGCGCACGCCGGCGCCGCGCACCCGGATGTCTCCGCCGGCATCCACGACCACGTCCCCGGGGACGTCGGCCAGCACCGCCATCACCCGGTCGACGAGACGCCCCTTGCCGAGGGCGCCGACATCGAGCAGGGCGGGCGCAGGGGCGTCGATCGCCCCGGCGGACCACGTGAGCCGCGAGGTCCAGGACGCGGGAGCCGGGCGGGGATCGCCGGCCTGCAGCGAGTAGGTGGCGTCGTAGCCGAGGGCGACAAGGCTGTCGGCGACCAGCGGATTCACCGCACCGGCCGTGGCCGCGTCGAGATCGCGATAGGCGTCAAGCATCGGCCCCGCGTCCGGCGAGGACAGGCGACCGCCGGAGCGTCCGAGACGCACCACGTCGGAGTCGTCTCGGAAGCGGGACCAGAGGCGATCGAAGCGCTCGATCTCGGCGGTCACGGCCGCGCGGACGTCATCCGTGAGCGCGGCACCGGTCTCGATCTCCCACCCGGTGCCGATCGCCTCGAATCGCCACTCCCCCATGAGGACGCCTCGCGCCTAGGCGGCGGCCTGCTCCTTGATGGAGGCCACGGCGTCGTTGAAGCCGCCGCTCGTGAGCGACGACCCGGCGACCCGGCTGACGTTCAGCTCGTCGATCGGCTTTCCCACGACCTCGTCGGCGATCCCGTCGATGAACTCGCCCTGGTACCGCTCGGTCTCCGGAGCCTTCGGGTCTCCGGTCACCTCGACCTCCGTCACGACGCCGTCGGCGAGGGTGAGCGTGACGGTGATCTCCTCCACCGTCTCCGGGGTCTGGTACGAGCCGTCGGCGGTGTACGTGCCGTCGGTGTAGGTGCCGGATGCGTCACCCCCGCTCGACGAGGACGAGGTGCTCGACCCCGCGGTCTCGTCGGTGCCGGTCGAGGTGTCTGCGGCGTCGCCGGTCGACGAGCATCCGGCGAGGACGAACAGCCCCGCGATCCCGAGAAGGGCGGAGCCCGTGCGGACAGAGGTCGGAACGGTCGTGCGGATCATGGGGTCCTCCGTGGTCGTCGTCGGTCGACTCTTCCGTCGATGACTCGACCGTAAGCACCAGGGCTATGCGCGGGCTGTGCCGTCCCGATGAGTTACGCGTCCCCGCCGAACATGCTCGTGACGGAGCCGTCTTCGAAGACCTCATGGATCGCCCGCGCGAGCAGCGGCGCGATCGGCAGCACCGTGAGGTTCTCCCAACGACGCGACGCGGAGAGCGGGATGGTGTCCGTGACGACGACCTCGTCGATCGCCGCGTCCTGCAGCCGCTCGGAGGCCGGGTCGCTGAAGATCGCGTGGGTCGCCGCGACGATCACGCGGTGCGCGCCGTTCGCCTTCAGCGCCTGCGCGGCCTTGACGATCGTGCCGCCGGTGTCGATCATGTCGTCGACGAGGAGGCAGGTGCGCCCCTCGACGGTGCCGACGATCTCGTGCACGGAGACCTGGTTGGCGACCTTCGGGTCGCGGCGCTTGTGGATGATCGCGAGCGGCGCACCGAGGCTGTCCGACCAGGTGTCGGCCACACGCACGCGGCCCATGTCCGGGGAGACCACCGTGAGGATCTCCCGGTCCTCCGGCGTGAGGGTGCGCTCGAAGTGGTCGAGGAGCACCGGCTTGGCGAACAGGTGGTCGACGGGGCCGTCGAAGAAGCCCTGGATCTGGGCGGCGTGCAGGTCGACGCTCATGACGCGGTCGGCGCCCGCCGTCTTCAGCAGATCGGCGACGAGGCGGGCGCTGATGGGCTCGCGGCCGCGGCCCTTCTTGTCCTGACGCGAGTACGGATAGTACGGGGCGACGACGGTGATGCGCTTCGCCGAGGCGCGCTTGGCGGCGTCGATCATGATGAGCGTCTCCATGAGCCACTCGTTGACCGGCTCGCCGAAGGTCTGCACGAGGAAGAGGTCGCAGCCGCGGATCGAGACCTCGAAGCGGGCGTAGATCTCGCCGGAGGCGAAGGTGCGGTGCTCGACCGGAGCGATCTCGGTGCCGAGCGACGCGGCGACGGCCGCCGTCAGCTCAGGATGCGATCGACCACCCGCGATGACCAGACGCTTCTTCGTCTTGGCGACGAGGCCGGGGGCCACGCCGTTGTCGCGATCCAGGTCGACCGTCTTCTTCTTCCGGGCCATGCTCCGCCTATTCCGCCGAATTCTCCCGGGCCGCGGCATCCGCCGCGCCCGTCCCTGCTCTGTTCTTCTCGACCCACCCCTCGATGTTGCGCTGGGGGGCCACGCTCATGGCCAGGGCACCGGCCGGGACGTCCTTGCGGACGACGGCGCCGGCGCCGGTCTTCGCACCAGGACCAAGCCTAACGGGCGCGACCAGCACCGTGTGCGAGCCGGTGTGCACCTCGTCGCCGATCTCCGTGCGGTGCTTGTTGACGTCGTCGTAGTTGGCGGTGATTGTGCTCGCCCCGAGGTTCACCCCGCGGCCGATGGTCGCATCACCGACGTACGACAGGTGCGGGACCTTGCTGCCCTCGCCGATCTCCGCGTTCTTCGTCTCGACGTAAGCGCCGATCTTGCCCTTCGGGCCGAGCACGGTGCCGGCGCGGAGGTAGGAGAACGGGCCGACGGTCGCCTCGGCGCCGATCACGGCCAGGGTCGCGTCGGTCCGGCGGACGACCGCATCCTCCCCGACCTCGCAGTCGACGAGCGTGGTGTCCGGACCGATCGTCGCCCCCGCGGCGATCGTCGTCGCGCGCAGGATCTGCGTGTTCGGCAGGATCGTGACGTCGGGGGCGAGCGTGGCGTCGTCGTCGATCCAGGTGGTCGCCGGGTCGACGATCGTGACGCCCTCGAGCTGCCAGCGACGGACGATGCGGGCGTTCAGACGACGGCCGACCTCGGCGAGCTGGGCGCGGTCGTTGACCCCGAACGTGACCTCGACGTCCGACACGATCGACGCCGCGACCCGGTCGCCGTCCCGACGCACGAGGCCGGGCACGTCGGTCAGGTACATCTCGCCCTGGGCGTTGTCCACGCCGATCCGCGGCAGGTAGGTGCGCAGCGTGGCGGCGCGGAACACGTACATGCCGGCGTTGATCTCGCTGACCGCCGCCTCCTCCGCCGTGGCGTCCTTCTGCTCGACGATCCGGTCGACCGTGCCGTCGGCGTCGCGGATGACCCGCCCGTAGCCGGTGGGGTCGTCGACGAGGGCGGTCATGAGGGTGGCCGGGGCTCCGGAGGCGCGGTGCTCGTCGAGGAACGTGGAGAGCGTCTCGGCATCGGCCAGCGGGCAGTCGCCGGAGAGCACGAGCACATCGCCGTCGAAGTCCGCGGGCAGCGCGTCGACCGCGACCTGGACGGCGCGGCCCGTGCCCGGCACGTCGTCCTGGTCGACGAAGACCGCGTCCGGGTAGTCCTCGCGCAGCGCCGCCACGACCTGATCGCGCTCATGACGCACGACCACCTCGATGTGCGCCGGCTGCAGACGCGTGGCCGTCGTCAGCACGTGTCCGACCAGAGGCCGCCCGCTGATCCGGTGCAGCACCTTCGGCAGGCGCGACTTCATGCGCGTGCCTTGGCCCGCGGCGAGGACGACGATGGCGAGGTTGTTCCCAGTCATGCTCCGCCGCCAGGACTCGAACCTAGACCTCACAGCTCCAAAGGCTGTCGTGCTGCCATTACACCACGGCGGACCGCGGCACCCCGGGGGCGCCGCCCGATAAGTCTGCCACGTCCCGGTGTCCGTTCCTGTGTGTGCGACCCGCGTCGCACCGGCCCGTCATCCGCCCGAAACACCGCTCTGCGATGCTGGGACGATGAGCCTCGTGATCGACCGTGTCACCGTCGCCACCCCCGAGATCGCGGCCTTCGTCGCCGCCCACCACGCGGAGATGGACGGCACCGCTCCACCCGAGAGCCAGCATGCGCTCCCGCTCGACCGGCTGCTGACTCCGCGCGTCCGGTTTTTCACGGGACGGGTCGACGGACGGATCGCTGCGACGGGCGCCCTCGCGGTCGTGGAGGACGGACATGAGGAGCTGAAGTCGATGCGAACCGATCCCGCCTTCCGCGGACGCGGGTTCGGGCGGACGATGCTCGGTCATCTCCTCGACGACGCCGACGCGCGGGGCGTCCGGCGGCTCTCACTCGAGACCGGCCGCGACCCCTTCTTCGCCCCCGCGCGCGCGATGTACGCCGCCGCCGGGTTCCGCGAGGGCGCCCCGTTCGGCTCCTACCTCCCCGACCCGCACAGCGCGTTCCTCACGATGCTCCTCCCCGCGTCCTCCGCGGCCACGATCTCGCCGCACGCGATAATGAACGGATGAGCGAGGCGGATGAGGTCGATCGGATCGTCGGCGCGTGGAACACGCAGCGCCCCGACCTCGACTTCTCCCCCCTCGAGGTGCTGTCCCGCATGGACCGCCTCTCCCGACACCTCGACCGCGCGCGCCGCGAGGTGTTCCGCCGAAGCGACCTCGAACCGTGGGAGTGGGACGTGCTGTCGGCGCTGCGCCGGGCCGGGTCGCCGTTCCAGCTCTCCCCCAAGCAGCTCCTGCAGCAGACCCTCGTGTCGAGCGGCACCATGACCAACCGCATCGACCGTCTCGTCGGCCGTCGCTTCGTTCGCCGTGAAGCCGACCCGGCGGACGGCCGCAGCGTGCTCGTGACCCTGACCGACGACGGCCGGGTCCGGGTGGACGCCGCGATCACCCGGCTCGTGGACGCCGAGGCCGACCTCCTGCGCGCCCTCTCCCGCGCCGACCGGGACCGACTGGCCGCCCTGCTGCGGAAGCTGAGTCTCAGCTTCGACACCTGACCCGCACCCTGTGTGGTTCGGTCCGGATCGGTCCGTTCCGTCTGTTCCGTCCGGCCTGTTCCGCCCGCACGATCCGCGCACGGCTGCCCGGGAGAAGTGGTCACCTGGTCGTGCATCCGGACCCGGGTCGTGCAGGCGTCGCAGGACCGACCCGGCACGGATCGTGCGAACGGGCAGGTCAGGGTCCGAGGAGGAGGCGCCGGTTCTTGGCCGGGACGGTGTCGGGGAGCGTGCCGACGACCTCCGCGATCGACACCGCCTCCAGAGAAGCCCGCCAGGCCTCGTGGGCACGGCGCATGACGACGGCGAGTCCGCACGGCGCGGCGCAGTCCTCCGGACGGGCGGCCCCTCTCCCCTGCTGACGGAGTTCGCGGCAGATGTAGGGGTCGGCGGCGCCGTCCACCGCGGTGACGAGGTCGAGGATGGTGATGCTCTCGGGCTCCCTGGCCAGGCGGAAGCCGCCGCGGGGCCCCGTGCTCCCGGTGAGGATGCCGGCGCGGACGAGCTTCGCGAGCTGCTTCGAGAGGTACGGCCCCGGCACGCCGAAGTGCTCGGCGAGCTGTGCTCCGGACACCGTCGACCCCGCGGGGAGCTGAGCGATCACCGCGACGGTGTGCAGCACCCATTCCGAGGTCTCCGGGAGTTTCACTTGCCCATCGTATCCGGGCGCCCTATTGTGGACACACAATATCCATGATTGAAGGAGTGGGCATGCGCATCGCGGTCGCAGGAGGAACGGGCCGGATCGGGCGACTGGTCGTCGAGGAGGCCCGGCGTCGGGGCCACGATCCGCTGTCGCTCAGCCGCAGCGAGGGGGTCGACCTGACCGCGGGCGAAGGTCTCGCGACGCTGCTGCGCGGAGTGGACGCGGTCGTCGACGCGACGAATCCCCCGGTATCCGATGTGGCCGAGGCCGAGCGGGTGTTCACCACGCTCAGCCGCACGCTGCTCGCCGCCGAGGACGAAGCCGGGGTTGACCACCACGTGGCCCTCTCGATCGCGGCGCTCGATCGCGTGCGCGGGAACCCCCACTACGCAGGCAAACGCGCCCAGGAGCGAGAGGTCACTCGTGGCCCCGTTCCGTTCACCATCGTGCGGGCGACGCAGTTCCACGACTTCCCCGCGATGATCGCCGAGTGGAGCATCGAGGACGGCGAGGGCGTCGTGCCCCCGCTGCTCCTGCAGCCCATCGCGCCCGCGGACGTGGCCGTCACCCTCGTCGACGCGGCGGAGTCGCCGGCGCTCGGCGGCTCGTTCGACATCGCCGGACCCCGCACGGAGGACGCCGTCGACATGGCGCGCCGCACTCTCGCGGCGTGGGGTCGCGACCTTCCGCTGCGCGCCGCGTGGGAGGGTGCCGCACTCGGCGTCGAGTTCGCGGGTGAGGTGCTGCTTCCCGGCGACGACGCGCGCACGGCGGCGACGACCTTCGACGACTGGCTCGCCGCCGAAACCCGCTGACACCCCGCCGGTTCCGGGGCCTCCTGTCCGGCCCCCTCGCTCCGAATGCACGACCAGGGTTGAGACGTGGGACGAGAACCCCGGAACGGTCGTGCAGGCGCAACGGGATCGTGCAACCGAGGCAGGAGTGGCCGCGGCCCACGGACCCTGCCCGAGCGGTCGCCTAGGCTGGGAGCACCCGGTCGCAGCCCCGCGACCCCCGCTCCGAAGGCCGAGACATGGGCATGCCCTCCCCGCTTCCCGTGCGCGACGGGGTCGGCGCGACCCGGCTGCACGTGCCGATGACGGGTGCGTGGCCGACCATCGCCGCCTACATGGTCGAGCGGTTCTTCCACCTCGATCCGGAGCGGCTGCTCGTGCGCTTCGACCGCGAGGAGATCGTCGCGCGCGATGGCCGGCCGCTCTCCCGGGACACGCCTCTCGGCGCCGAGGAGTTCGTCTGGTACTACCGGGAGCCTCCGGTCGAGAAGGAGATCCCGTTCACCGAGGAGATCCTGCACCAGGACGAGCATCTGGTGGTGGTGGACAAGCCGCACTTCCTCCCCACCACGCCGGGCGGCAAGTACCTGCAGAACTCCACCCTCGTCCGGCTGCGCAATCGCCTCGGCAACCCGGATCTCACGCCCATCCACCGCCTCGACCGGGCCACGGCGGGGCTGCTGATGTTCTCCGCCCGCCCTGCCACCCGCGGCGCCTACCAGCTGCTGTTCGAGGACCGTCGTGTGGAGAAGGTGTACGAGGCGGTCTCCGCGCGCCCGGCGGACTGGGATCCGTCGCGGTTCCCCCTCGTCTACCGCAACCGGATCGAGAAGCTCCGCGGTCAGGTGTGCGTGCAGGTGGATGAGGACGGCGAGCCGAACTCCGAGACGCTCATCGAGGTCATCGCCGCCGACGATCGCGTCGTGCACACGCTTCTCCGTCCGCACAGCGGGAAGATGCACCAGCTCCGCGTGCACCTCGCCGCGCTGGGCCTCGGCATCCTCCACGACGGCTTCTACCCCGTGCTGCAGCCGGAGCGTCCGGACGACTTCACCCGCCCGCTCCAGCTCCTCGCACGCGAGCTCCGGTTCACCGATCCGCTGAACGGGCAGGAGCGCACGTTCACCACGCGCCGGAGCCTGCAGGAGGCCCCGGCACGCTGATCGGCCTCAGCGGCGCATGACCTTCCGCGCGAGCCGGGTGCCGAGGAGCTGCACGAGGTGCACGAACACCACGATGAGGATGATCGCCGCCCACATCACGAGCGGCTCGAACTGCCGGAAACCGTAGATCTGCGCGAAGGCACCGAGCCCGCCGCCGCCGATGAGCCCGGCCATCGCGGTCATGTCGATGAGCGCGACGACGATGAAGGTGTAACCGAGGATGAGGGGGCCGAGCGACTCGGGGATCGCGACGGTGAAGAGGATCCGCCACGGCCCGGCGCCCATCGCCCGCGCCGCCTCGATCACGCCCGGCGACACGGAGACGAGATGCTGCTCGACGATGCGGCCGATCGCGAACGCCGCCGCGAGACCGATGATGAAGGCTCCGGCGGTGGTGCCGATGCCGCTGCCGACGACCAGGCGCGCGAACGGCTGCGCCACCGCCATGAAGATGACGAACGGGATCGGTCGGAAGAAGTTCACCACGAAGTTGATGAGCCCGGAGACGACGCGGTTCGGCATCAGTCCGCCGGGGCGCGTCACGTACAGCAGGACGCCCACCGCCAGCCCGAGGATCCCCCCGAGCACGAGCGCGAACGACGTCATGTACAGGGTCTCGAGCGCGGCCTGCCAGAACTCCGGCCACAGTTCGTTCAGACGATCCATCAGCGACCCTCCTCTCCAGCGATGACGGTGACTTCGACACGCTCCGCGATACGCGCCAGGGCCCTGTCGATCGCCGCGCGGTCACCCCGGATGGCGAGCGTGAGGTGGCCGAACGCACGACCCCGGATGTCGTTGATCCCGCCGTAGACGAGCTCGAAGTCGAGACCCGCCGAGGCGAGGTCGAGGAACACCTGGGCCTGCGACGAGTCGCCGTCGCGGAACGACAGGGTCACCAGGCGTCCGGTATGCCGGTCCCGCAGCACCGCGAGTTCCGACGGCGAGGGCACCCCCTTCACCACCGTGCCGACGAACCGCTGAGACGCCGGATTCCGCGGGGCGGAGAAGACATCGAAGACGTCGCCCTGCTCGATGACCCGCCCGTTCTCCATGACGGCGACGCGGGTGGCGATGGTCTGGATCACATCCATCTCGTGGGTGATGACGACGATCGTGACGCCCTGCTCCTCGTTGACGCGCTTGAGCAGGTCGAGGACCTCGTGCGTGGTCTGCGGATCGAGCGCGCTCGTCGCTTCATCCGCGAGGAGGATGGCGGGCTTGGTGGCGAGCGCGCGGGCGATCCCGACGCGCTGCTTCTGTCCACCGGAGAGCTGCTCCGGGTATGCCTTCGCCTTGTCGGCGAGCCCCACGAACGACAGCAGCTCGGCGACGCGCGCCTCGATGTCCGGCTTCGACCAGCCGGCGAGCTTGAGCGGGTACGCGATGTTGGCCTTGACGCTGCGCGAGGAGAACAGGTTGAACTGCTGGAAGATCATCCCGATGCCGCCGCGCACGGCGCGCAGCTCGCTCTCCTTGAGCGCCGTGATGTCGACTCCGTCCACCGTGATGGTGCCGCGGGTGGCCGGCTCGAGCGCGTTGATGAGACGCACGAGCGTCGACTTCCCCGCACCGGAGTATCCGATGATGCCGAAGACGTCGCCCTTGTCGATGGAGAGGGTGACGTCGTCGACGGCGACGATCTCGCGATCGCCCTGGCTGCGGGAGGGGTAGGTCTTGGAGACGTTCGTCAGGGTGACGATCGGCATGTGGTGCTCCGGTCTGGTTCTCGGGAAACGGAGAATCGGGCGGCGCACGAAGCGCCACCCGATTCTCCCTCATCGAACAGGGGGCAGATGACGCCCCGCGGCCGACTACTTCTCTGCGGCGTCCTTCTGGACCTTCTCCAGCGAGGCCACGAGGTCCTCCACCGGCGTGCGCAGCGCCACCGCGGTGTCGCCGGAGGACTCGAGCAGCCCCGCCTGCACATCCTCGTTCGTCTGGAAGATCTCGACGAGCTTCTGGTACGTCTCGTTGTCCGCGTCCTCCGCGCGCGCGGCGAAGATGTTGACGTACGGGAGGGCGTTCGGGTCCTCCGGGTCGTCCTGCGCGATCGCGTCGTCGAACGTCAGTCCGGCGTCCTCGACGAAGTCGTTGTTGATGATCGCGGCCGCGACGTCCGGGAGCGAGGTCGGGATGAGCGCACCTTCGAGGGCCGTCACCTTCACCTTCGACTTGTCGGCATCGATGTCGGCGAGGTCGGAGTACGGCGTGCCGCCGCTCTTGAGCTCGAGCAGGCCCGCCTGCTGCAGCACGTTGAGCGCGCGTGCCTGGTTCGAGGCGTCGTCGGGAACCGCGACCGTGTCGCCCTTCTTGATGTCGTCGACGTCGTCGTACTTCGTCGAGTACAGGCCGAGCGGGTAGATGGCGGTCGAGCCGATGGGCGTGAGGTCGGAACCCGAGGCGTTGTTGTACTCCGCGAGGTACACGATGTGCTGGAACTGGTTGAGGTCGATCTCGCCCTCGGTCAGCGCCGGGTTCGGCTGCTCGTAGGACCCGAAGTCGACGAGCTCGACCGTGATGCCCTCGTCGGCGGCGGCCTCGACGAAGGGCGCCCACTGCGCGTCGCCCTTCCCGACGACACCGATCTTGACGGTCTCGTTCTCGGAGCCGCCGTCGCCGGAACCCGCGTCGGACGAGGTGGCGCACCCGGCGAGGGCGACGAACAGCGGGACCACGGCGAGCGCGGCGAGGGCGGAGGTGGTGCGGCGGGACATGATGAGGGTTCCTTCCTGGCGGGACTCGACAACGTTAGGCAGGAGGGCGCGCTGTCGCGGAATCGGGATGTCACACGGCGTCACAGCCGTGCGGGATCGGATCAGTCGAACTCTTCGATGCCCTGCAGACGCACCTGCTCCAGGTCGAGACGGGCGGAGATCCGGCGGACCACCATGTCGTCCACGGTGCCGGCGCCGCGGAGCCCGAGCAGCACCTCGCGCTTGCGGTCGAGCAGCGCGAGCTTGAGCCGGGTGTGCTCCTCGTGCCGCACGAGCGGCGAGCGCTGGGCGAGGTCCACGTCGGCGGAGGTCGCGATCATCTGCAGCGTCGTGCCGTCCGTCGCCTCGGGGTCGGGGGCGGTCCCTGCCGACACCGCCACGTTACCCGCGTCCTCGTCATCGTCCTCGCGGCTGCGCGCCTCTCCCCCGGTGCCGTAGGGATCGGGGGCGCCGAGCATCTCGTCCAGGGCGTCGGCCTCGGCGTCGATGAGCGCCTGCTCCCGCGCGAGCGTCCGGGCGTTCGCGAACTCCAGCGCCTGGTACCCCTCGGCGCGCACCCGATCGCGCACCTCCTGGCCGATGCCGTGCTCCGCGGCGAGGTCGTCGAGCGCGGCCAGGGCCGCACCCGAGATCGCCCGCTCGGCGAGCTCGTACTCCTCGTCCTCGGCATGGTCGACCGGGAATCGCGCCCAGCGCACGAGCGCCGGAAGGAGAGGCGCCTGCACGAGGAGGCTGAGCAGGATCACCCCGGCGGTCACGAAGACGATCTCGTCACGCCCGCCCACCATGCTCCCTGCGGAGACACCGGTCGGCACCGACAGCGCGATCGCCAGCGACACCGCGCCGCGCATGCCGGCGACCGTGGACACGAGTCGGGCGCGGGAGCGGGCGCCGCGCGGCGGGCGTTCGGCCGGGCGGCGCTGGAACAGCACGTTGAGGAGCTGGAACACGTACCGCACGGCGAAGAGCGTCGCCCACACGGCGAGCGTCACGAGCACCAGGCGGCCGATGGCGGCGGCGGAGATCTCGTGGGCGACGAACTGCACCTCGAGGCCGATGAGCACGAACAGCGCCCCGTTCAGCAGGAAGACGCCGAACGGCCAGGCCGCGTCGGCCTGTCGGCGCGAGGCCGCCGTCGTCACGCGCGGCGACACCCAGGCGACGATGAGTCCGGCCACGACCACGGCGAGCACCCCGGACGCGTGGACGAGTTCGGCGAGCAGGAACGCGGAGAACGGCACGAGCAGCAGCGTGACGTTGATGACGATGGTGGAGGAGATGCGGCGCAGCAGCAGCGTGGCCAGGGCCGCGACGACGATCCCCGCGGCGATCCCGCCCACGTACGACACCAGCACGTCCCAGGTGACCGAGAGCGGCGTGACCTGGCCGCCCAGCGCGAGGGACACCGCGATGGCGTAGAGCACGAGCGCGGTGCCGTCGTTGGTCAGGCTCTCGGCCTTGAGCTTCATGAACATCCGACGAGGCAGCAGCCGGCCGAGGGCGGCGACGGCCGTGGCGTCGGGCGGCGCGACCGCGGCCCCGAGGATGAGGGCGATCTCCCAGGGCATGCCGAACAGCACGCCGATGCCGGCCACCGCGAACGCGGAGGCGACGACGAGGAGCGTGCTCATCGGCACGATGTAGCGGAAGTCGCGGCGGATAGACCGCAGCGATGTCGTGAGGCTCTCCCAGAACAGCATCACCGGCAGGAACAGCAGCAGGACGGTCTCCGGCGGCAGCTGGACCTCGCGCAGCGGCGGGATGAATCCCAGCAACAGTCCGAGGATGACGAGGACGAGGGGCAGCGCGAGACGCACGCGCGGGGCGATCAGGGTTCCGGCGAGGATCGTGAGTCCGAGCAGGACGGTTACTTCGAGGCCTTCCATCGCTACTCCCAACAGTCGTGGGAGAAGGATATTCCTCCGTCAGCCGATCTGCTCCGTGAGTTCGAACCAGCGCAGCTCCAGCTCCTCGATCTCGGCCTCCTGCGCCGTGATCGCCTTCATCCGCTCGCCGAGGCCCGCATAGTCGGACTGGTCGTGGTCGGCGAGGGCGTGCTTGGCCGCGTCGACCTGCTGCGTGAGCTTCTGGATGCGACGCTCGAGGGCGGCGGCTTCCTTCTGCGCCGCCCGGAGAGCCGCGCCGTCGAGACCGCTCGCTGCGGGGGCCGATGCCGCCGTCGAGGTCGTCGAGGCGCTCTCGACGCGCTGCCGCAGACGAAGGTACTCGTCGACGCCGCCCGGGAGATGGCGCAGGCGCCCCGCGCCGTCCGGACCGGGAAGGATCGCGTACTGCTGATCCGTCACCCGATCCAGGAAGTACCGGTCGTGGCTCACGACGAGGAGGGTGCCCGACCAGGAGTCGAGGAGGTCCTCGATCGCGGCGAGCATGTCGGTGTCCATGTCGTTCGTGGGCTCGTCGAGGATGAGCACGTTCGGCTGGTCGAGCAGCACGAGCAGCAGCTGCAACCGGCGCTGCTGACCGCCGGAGAGATCCTTCACCGGCGTCGAGAGCTGAGCCGAGGAGAACCCGAGCCGCTCCAGGAGCTGTCCTGGTGTGAGGTCCTGCGCCTTCGACCCGGCGCCGAGCGTGTACGACGTGCGCAGACCCGAGATGACCACGCGCACGGGGTCGTTCCAGTGCGGGAGGAGTTCGTCGAGGCGCTGCGTGAGCGTGCGCACCTGCACGGTCTTCCCCCGCTTGATCCGCCCCTCGGTGGGCTCGACCGTGCCGGAGATGAGCCCCAGGAGTGTGGACTTCCCGGCGCCGTTCACGCCGAGGATGCCCGTGCGCTCGCCCGGGGCGATCCGCCACTCCACATCCTTCAGCACGGTCTTCCCACCGGTTCCGGATCCCGCCTGGGTCCCTGAGCCTGCCGAAGCCTGGGTCCCTGAGCCTGTCGAAGGGTACGTCACCCCCACATCGAGCAGGTCGACGACGTCCTTGCCCAGCCGCGAGACGGCGAGCGACTGCAGCGAGACCTTGTCGCGGATCTCGGGCACGTCGGCGATGAGCTCGTTGGCCGCATCGATGCGGAACTTGGGCTTGCTGGTGCGGGCCGGGGCACCGCGGCGCAGCCAGGCGAGCTCCTTGCGGGCGAGGTTCTGCCGCTTCGCCTCGGTCGCCGCCGCCATGCGGTCGCGCTCGACCCGCTGCAGGATGTACGCCGCATAGCCGCCCTCGAAGGGCTCCACGATGCGGTCGTGCACCTCCCACGTCTCGGTGCAGATCTCGTCGAGGAACCACCGGTCATGGGTCACGACGAGGAGGGCTCCGGCGTTCGCGGGCCAGCGCTTCTTGAGGTGCCCGGCGAGCCAGGTGATCGCCTCGACGTCGAGGTGGTTCGTCGGCTCGTCGAGAGCGATGACGTCCCAGTCCCCGGTGAGCAGATTCGCGAGCGACACGCGGCGGCGCTGACCGCCGGAGAGGGAGCCGACCTGCGCGTCCCAGGGAAGATCGGTCAGCAGCCCCTCGATCACGTCGCGGACGCGGGCGTCACCGGCCCATTCGTGCTCGGCCATGTCGCCGACCACGGCGGCGCCGATCGTGATGTCGTCGGGGAGGGTGTCGGCCTGGTCCAGCACGCCGATGCGGGTGCCGCCGCGGACGGTCACCCGACCGGAGTCCGGCTGCTTCGTGCCGGCGAGCATGCCGAGAAGGCTCGACTTGCCGTCGCCGTTCCGGCCGACGATGCCGATGCGGTCGCCCTCCTCGATGCCGAGGGTCACGGCGTCGAAGACGACGCGGGTCGGGTATTCGAGGTGCAGGGCTTCGGCCCCGAGAAGATGTGCCATGTCCTCTCCAGGGTAGTCGCGCCGCGTCGGACGGTCTCCCGGTCAGACCAGCGACGGGGCGAAGAGCTCCGGCAGCGCGGCGGTGAAGACCTCGAAGTGGCTGTACCAGACGGTGTGAGCGGCCCCGGGGATGCTGCGCACCGTGACCCCGCCATGCTCGAACCGCCGCGCGTCCTCGTCGGTGACCCAGGCACTGGGTTCCGCGCGGACGACGATGGAGCCGGGGGCGGCGGTCCAATGACCGTCCTCCCCGCAGGAGACGGAGGCCGCGGTCGGCGGATCGAAGCGCTCGGCCGCCCGCGCCTCGACCGTGGCATCGTCGACGGAGTAGAAGGGCCGGAGCCGGCGGAGCTCGGCGGGCGACATGCGCGCGCGGCGGTCGTGCTCGTACTGCGAGATGAGAGAGGCGCGGTCCTGGCCGCCCTGGAGGGCGAGCGGCGCGTCGACGTAGACCGCGAGACTCGGATCGAGGCGGGGCGCGGCGGCGGCGAGCACGGTGGCGCCGAAGGAGTGCCCGACGGCGACGGCGAGCGGCGAGGCCGCCCCGTCCCCCGCTGCGGAACCTGCCCCCGGAGGGAGCGCCGTCTGCGCGAGCGTGGCGACGACGGCATCGGCCGCCGTCTCGATCGTGAGCTCCGGGTCACGCGGAGAGAGGCCGTGGCCGGGCAGATCGAGCGCGAGCACGCGGAAGCCGCGTTCCACGAGCAGCGGGACCACGCGGTGCCAGCTCTCGGCGGACCCCATCATGCCGTGCAGCAGCACGGCGACGCGGTCGCCCTCCCCGGCTTCGATGACGTTCAGGAGCACGGAGCCAGTCAACCACGGTCGTTATCCTTTCGTGATACGACTTTCGGCCAGAATCCTTCGAATCTTCGTTCGAATGTCGGTGGTCGGTGATGGACTGCCGTCATGCCCGCACTGCTCGACGCGACCGACTCCCAGATGGCGATGCTCGCCGATCTGGTGGAGGGGCTGGAAGCGGCGGAGAAGACGCTGAGCAGCATGCAGGCGGCCCGCGACGGACTGCTCGCGATGGCGGGGCGACTGGCGGTCGACATCGCCCGGCAGGCTCGGCATCCGGACGGCGGCGACATGGCGATCCGCACGGTCGCCGCGGAGATCGGGGCCGCACAGCGCGTCAGCGACCGCACGATCGAGCGGCGGATGTCCGATGCGTCCTGGTTGGTCGAACGGTTCCCCGCCGTCTGGGAGGCTCAGGGCGCCGGGCGGATCAGCGCCGCGCATGCACGCGTGATCGTGGAGGCGGGGGCTCACCTCCATGACCCGGACGACCGTTCGCGTTTCGCGGCGGAGGCGATCGAGGTGGCCGCTGCGGAATCTCCGAACCGGATACGCCGACTCGTGCGCCGACTGGCCGACCGGTTCCGGGAGCGGACCCTCGTCGAGCGACATCGTGACGCCAGGGAGCTGCGCCGCGTCTGGGTGACCGATCTCGAGGACGGCATGGCCGAGCTCGGCGCGCGTGGCCCCGCGGCGCTCGTGCACGGGATGTACGACCGGCTCTCCCAGATGGCGCATGCCGTGCGGGAGGAGAACGCGCAGGCACGGCGTCGGGAGGCGGAGGAGAGCATCCTCGACGACAGGACCGTGGATCAGCTGCGCGCGGATCTGCTCGCCGACCTCGTCCTGACCGGCGCTCCGGCGGGCCATGACTCGGAAGAGGGACTGCTCTCGGAGCTTCGGGCGCGCGTCGAGGTCACCGTGCCGGTGCTGACGCTGATGCACGGCGAACTGATGCACGGCGAGCAGGAACGGACGACAGAGGGCACTCGGATCCTCGCCGCCGAGCTGGACGGGGTCATCCCGATCGATCCGGCCACGGCCCGCCGTCTGGCCGGCGCGGCGAGCGGCTGGGACCGGGTGCTCACCCACCCGATCAGCGGGGCGCTGCTGGCCGTCGACCGGTATCGCCCGAGCGAAGACCTCCGCCGACACCTGCGGGCCCGCGATCAACGCTGCCGCTTCCCGGGCTGCGGCCTCGCACCGCGGAAGTGTGACCTCGATCACAATCACGATGCGGCGCTCGGCGGAGAGACCGCGCACGACAACCTCGCGACATTCTGCCGACGACATCACATGCTCAAACACCACTCCCCGTGGCACGTCGAGCAGGGGCCGGGCGGCGTTCTGGAGTGGACGAGCCCCACCGGCCGGACCTACATCGACCGACCGCCGCCTCCGCACACCGTCACCTTCGCCGAGGAACCTCCGTGGTCTCCCGCCGTCAGCCCTAGAGTGGAGGGCATGTCGAGCCCCGAATCAGACAGGTCGGGGGCTGCCGGTCACACCGTCAGCCCCGCGAACCGCTGATCCCTTCGTCCGCCCTGCCGGCGGGCGCGCGCCGGTGACCCGGGCGCTGACCGTGGTGACGAGAAGCATTCCTCTTCCCTCTCACCTCGGAGCACTCGATGCCTTTCCCCCTCTATGCCCTTGCCCTGGCGGTCTTCGTCATGGGCACCTCCGAATTCATGCTCGCGGGACTCCTCCCCGCGATCGCGCACGAGCTCGACGTCCCGGTCGGCACGGCGGGCCTCCTCACCTCCGCCTTCGCGGTCGGCATGGTCATCGGCGCACCCGCCATGGCCGCGTTCGCGCGCAGCTGGCCCCCACGCCGCACACTCGTCGCCTGCCTCGTGCTCTTCGCCGCCTGCCATGCCGTCGGCGCGGTGACGTCCCTGTTCGAGCTTCTGCTCGTCACGCGCGTACTCAGCGCCCTCGCGAACGCCGGCTTCCTCGCCGTCGCCCTGCGCACGGCGACCCTCCTCGTCCCCCGCGAGCGCACCGGACGAGCGCTCGCGGTGCTGCTCTCCGGGACGACCGTCGCCACCATCGTCGGCGTCCCTGTGGGCGCCATCCTCGGCACCGCGCTGAGCTGGCGGGCGACCTTCGCCGCTGTCGCGCTCCTCTGCCTCCCTGCGCTGCTCGGAATCCTCCGCGGCGTGCCGACGACGATCCCGGGCACGGAGCCTGACCCCGCCCCGGCACCACTCCCCCGGAAGGAACCGGCCCTCCGCACGGAGCTCGCGCTCCTGGGGACACCGCGCCTGGCCCTCGCGATGACCCTGGCGGCCCTGGTGAACGCGGGGACCTTCGCGGTCTTCACGTTCCTCGCGCCGATCGTCACCGAGGTCGCGGGCCTGCCCGACGCTGCGGTCCCGCTCGCGCTGGTCCTGTTCGGCATCGGCTCGTTCCTCGGCGTGACCATCGCGGGTCGGTTCGCCGATCGACATGCCGGTGTCCTCCTCGCGGTCGGCGGCCCGCTGCTCCTCGGCGGCTGGATCGTCCTGGCGGCGGTCGCGACGCAGCCGATACCCCTGCTGTTCCTCGTCTTCGCGCAGGGCATGGCCTCGTTCGGCGTCGGAAGCACACTGATCACCCGGGTGCTGTATGCCGCCTCCGGCGCCCCGACCATGGGAGGGTCCTACGCCACCGCGGCCTTGAACATCGGCGCTGTGATCGGACCGGCGTCGGGAGCGTGGACCCTCGCGAGCGGGGCGGGCGCGCTCTCCCCCGTCGCTCTCGCGGCCACGCTGACGATGGCCGCGCTCCTCCTCGCCCTGGCGACGCGGCGATGGCAGCCCGTCGACTGAAGGCAGGACGGTGACGCGCCGCAACGGCGACGAGCCGCCCGGACCCGAGGGTCCGGACGGCTCGTCGTGTCCGATGTTCTCTGGGAACCCGGATGTTCGCGCTACGGCTTACTCGTACGACTTCACGATCTCGAGGAGGCTCGGGACGTTGGCGTAGGCCTCGGCCGCGTTCTCCTTGGTCACGATGACCGGCGGGAGCAGGTAGGCCGGGACGACCTTCTTGCCGTTGTCGTACTGGTCGGTGTCGTTGACGTCGACCTCGTCACCCTTCTGGAGCTGACCGACCATCTTGATGGCCTGCTCCACGAGCAGCGTGGTGTCCTTGTTGATCGTGGAGTACTGCACGCCCTCCATGATCGACTTCACCGACTCGACCTCGGAGTCCTGACCGGTGACCACCGGGACGGGCTTGCCGGCCTGCTGCGCCGAGGTGATGATGGCGCGGGCGAGGGTGTCGTTCGGGGACAGGACGCCGTCGAGGGTCTCCGAGCCGTAGCTCGACGTGAGGATCGAGTCCATCCGGCGCTGGGCGTTCTCCGGCTTCCAGCCCTCGGTCGCCGTCTGGGAGATCTCGGTCTGCCCGGAGACGACGTTCAGCGTGCCGTCGTCGATCTTCGGCTGCAGCACCTCCATCGCCCCGTTGAAGAACACCGCCGAGTTGGCGTCGTCCGGCGAGCCCGAGAACAGCTCGATGTTGTACGGCGCCTCGTGATCCGCGCGCTCGGCGAGCCCGTCGAGCAGCGCCTGGCCCTGGAGCTTGCCGACCTCGAAGTTGTCGAAGGCGACGTAGTAGTCCACCGCGTCGGTGTTCTCGATGAGACGGTCGTAGGCGATGACCGCGACACCGGCGTCGCGCGCGGCCTCCACCTGCGTGGTGAGCTGCTTGCCGTCCTTGGCGCCGATGATGATGACCTTGGCGCCACCGGTGACCATCGCCTGGATCTGGTTCTGCTGCTCGGCGACCGTGTTGCTGGCGGGCGCGTACTGCACGTCCGCCTTGAAGCCGGCCTCTTCGAGACCGTCGGTGAACAGCTGACCGGCCAGGACCCAGTTCTCCGAGGTCTTGTCGGGCAGAGCGACACCGATCGTGGAGCCGGCGTCGAAGCCCGAGGCGGCCTCATCGCCCGACCCCGAACCCGAGTCACCGCCGCGCTCCGAGGAGCAGCCGGTGAGGGCGAATGCGCCCGCGACGACAAGCGCTGTCGCCGACAGAAGGATCTTCTTCATGTGATCTCTTTCTCTGGTGTGTGCAGGTCCCGTCGCGCCTGCGTTGCGCGACGCGGCCCTTACTTTCCGCGCGTCTCCTCGACGGCGGGGGCTTCGTACTTCTGACTGGTGGGGTAGTTCGTCTTCGTGGGATCGAACGTGTCGGTGGCCGGATACTGCTTGCGGCCGAGACGGCGCGTGAGGAAGCCGATGATCGACGGACGGCCCTGCTGCTTGTTCCACACGTCGACGCCGACGGCGAAGAGGAGCACGAGGCCCTTGATCATCGAGACGACGTCGGCACCGGCGCCGAGCAGCGCGAGTCCGTTGTTCAGGAACGCCATCACGAGACCACCGATGATCGACCCGATCACCGTGCCGATGCCGCCGGAGACGGCCGCGCCGCCGATGAAGACGGAGGCGATCGCGTCGAGCTCCCACCCGTTGCCGTCCTGCGGGCCGGACGCGGTCGCCCTGGCGACGTAGATCATGCCGGCGAGCGAGGCGAGGACCGACATGTTCATCATCACGAAGAAGTCGACCCAGCGGTCCTTCACGCCCGAGAGGCGCGCCGCCTGGCGGTTGCCGCCGACCGCGTAGATGTGACGGCCGAAGACGGTGTTGTTCGTGATGAACGAGTAGAGGATGACGAGAGCGAGGAGGATGACGCCCGAGATCGGGAAGCTCGTGCCCTCGCGTCCGGTGGCGAACAGCCAGCCGGCGACGAGGATGACGGCCGAGATGAGGACGACCTTCGTCACGCTCACCCACAGCGGCGCCATGTCGGAGCCCATCTTGCGCTGGATGCGCCGGGTGCGGATCTCCCAGAAGACGATCCATGCGACGCCGGCGAGCGCCAGCAGCATGGTCGGGATGTTGAACGGAAGCGGCAGGGCGATCTCCGGCAGGTAGCCGGCGCCGATGATCTTGAAGCCCTCCGGCACGGGCACCGACTGCGAGTCGCCCACCGCCTGGTTCGCACCGCGGAAGAACAGCATGCCGGCCAGCGTCACGATGAACGCCGGCACCCCGACGTAGGCGACCCAGAATCCCTGCCAGGCGCCGACAAGCACGCCGACACCGAGACCGAGGAGGATGCCCAGCGGCCAGGGGAGGTTCCAGTCCTGCATGGCCTTCGCCACGACGATGCCCGTGAACGCGGCGACGGATCCGACCGAGAGGTCGATGTGCCCCATGATGATGACCATCACCATGCCGATCGCCAGGATCAGGATGTACGAGTACTGGTTGACGACGTTGATGAGGTTGCCGGAGGACAGCGTGAGGCCGGTGCCCTTGAAGATCCAGGTCAGCACCTGGAAGACGACGAGGATGACGACGAGGCTGCCGAGGATGCCGAACTGACGGAGGGTCGACTGCCCTCCCCCGAACATCTTCGTGATGTCCTTGAAGTGGAAGCCGCGCTTCGCGGTGGTCGAGTCGGTGGTCATGCGGATGCTTTCTGGGTCGCGGAGGTCATGCTGCGCATGAGGTCTTCGGGGGTCGCCTGGTCGGCCGGGATGCAGTCGGTGACCCGGCCTTCGAACACGGTGTAGATGCGGTCGGAGATGCCGAGCAGCTCGGGCAGCTCGCTGGAGATCACGATCACGCCCTTGCCCTGGGCGGCGAGCTCGTTGATGATCGCGTAGATCTCGTACTTGGCGCCGACGTCGATGCCGCGGGTGGGCTCGTCGAGGATCAGCAGGTCGGGGTCGGTGAACATCCACTTCGCCAGGACGACCTTCTGCTGGTTGCCTCCGGAGAGCTTGCCGACGCCCTCCTCCACCGACGGGGTCTTGATGCGCAGGGTCTTGCGGTAGCGCTCCGCCACCGAGAACTCCTCGCGGGAGTCGACGACGCCGTTGTGCGCGATCTTGGAGAGCTTCGCCGCGACGATGGACCGCTTGATGGTGTCGAGCAGGTTGAGCCCGAGCACCTTGCGGTCCTCGCTCACGTACGCGAGGCCGTGCTTGATCGCGGCGGCGACGTCGGGGAGCTCGATCTCCTGGCCGTCCTTGACGAGCGTGCCGGAGAGGAACGTGCCGTAGGAGCGGCCGAAGATGCTCATCGCCAGCTCGGTGCGGCCGGCGCCCATGAGGCCGGCGATGCCCACCACCTCGCCGCGGCGGACGTTGATGCTCGAGCCCTTCACGACCATGCGCTCCGGGACGGTCGGGTGCTGCACCCACCAGTCCTTGACCTCGAAGAACACCTCGCCGATCTCCGGCGTGCGGTCCGGGTAGCGGCTCTCCAGCGACCGGCCGACCATGCCGCGGATGATGCGGTCCTCGTTGATCTCGCCGCGGGAGATGTCCAGCGTCTCCACCGTGCGGCCGTCGCGGATGATCGTGATCTCGTCGGCGATCTGCTCGATCTCGTTGAGCTTGTGGCTGATCATGATCGACGCGATGCCCTTGGCCTTGAGCCCGAGGATCAGGTCGAGGAGGTGCTGCGAGTCGTTCTCGTTGAGCGCGGCGGTGGGCTCGTCGAGGATGAGCAGCTTGACGTCCTTGTTCAGCGCCTTGGCGATCTCGATGAGCTGCTGCTTGCCGACGCCGAGGGTCTTGATCGGCACGTCCGGGTCCTCGTCCAGGCCGACGCGGGCGAGGAGCTCGATGGTGCGCTCCTTCTGCGCCTGCCAGTCGATGCGGCCGAAGCGACGGATCTCGTTGCCGAGGAAGATGTTCTCGGTGACCGAGAGCTCCGGGATGAGCGCGAGCTCCTGGTGGATGATGACGATGCCGGCCTGCTCGCTGGCCGCGATGTCCTTGAAGCGCTGCTCCTGGCCGTACAGGAGGATCTCGCCGTCGTACGTGCCGTACGGGTACACCCCCGAGAGGACCTTCATCAGCGTCGACTTCCCGGCGCCGTTCTCGCCGCAGATCGCGTGGATCTCGCCGGCGCGGACGGTGATCGAGACGTCGGCGAGCGCCTTGACTCCCGGGAACTCCTTGGTGATGCGGCGCATCTCCAGGATCGGGCCTGACACGGTCGGCAACGTTGCTGTGGTGCTCACGGATCTTCCTCGCGACGTGCGGTCACCTTCGATGTGACCGTTCACATCGGTATATCGTCGTCTTCCGCGGGAGCGGTGTCAAGTCCGCGGCGTGTTTTCGTGTCGCTACCGTGATGCAGCGGATTCGCGCGCCCGCAGGAGGGTCTGCAGCGGGCCGAACGCGGGGGTCTTCTCGCCCCGGATCTCGGCGAGGAGGATGCGCACGGCGCGCCGCCCGAGCTCGGGGAAGTCCTGGTGCACCGTGCTCAGCGTCGGCGCCACGTGCGCCGCGACCGGGATGTCGTCGAAGCCGATCACGCTCACGTCATGCGGCACGCGCAGCCCGGCGTCGCGGAAGCCGTGCAGCAGTCCGATGGCCATGAGGTCGTTCGCCGCGAACACCGCCGTGAAGTCGCGCCGCAGCGAGAGCTCCTTGCCGGCGAAATAGCCGAAGTCGGCCGTCCAGTCCCCGCGGATCGGCGGGAACGTCGGCAGGTCGGCGTCGCGGAGCGCATCCAGATACCCGCGCATCCGGGACTCCGCCTCGATCCAGTCCTGCGGCCCGGCGAGATGGAGGATGTCGCTGTGGCCCAGCGCGATCAGGTGCTCGGTCGCCGCCTTCGCCCCCGCCACCTGGTCGGCGGAGAGGCTGACGCCGTCCGATCCCGAGGCGGTCTGCAGGGTCACGAAGGGCATGGTGACGTTCATGCCGCGCAGGACATGGAAGACGCGGACCTGCGGGGCGAGCACGACGATGCCGTCCACCTGCTCGCGCTTGAGCTGGCGCACGGCGTTGCCGATCGCCTCCGGCGTGGTCGCGGGGAGGTTGAGCGTGGAGACCGAGTACCCCTCCTCGCGCGCCGCGTCCTCGATGCCGGCGATCGACGACGTCGGCCCGAACTCCCCGATCGTCGCGGAGAGGATGCCGAGCATGTTCGACTTGCTCGTCACGAGCGCGCGCGCCGCGAGATTGGGACGGTAGTCGAGCACGGCGATCGCGTCGAGCACCTTCGCCTTGGTCTCCGGGCGGATGCTGGGGTGATCGTTGAGCACCCGGGAGACGGTCTGATGCGAGACGCCGGCGAGACGGGCGACGTCGCGGATGCTCGGCATACGGGCACGCTCGGAGGAGGTGGACATCCAGCCTCCTCGCGTGTGCACGGTCACATGACTACTTCATTATGTCTGCGATGACCCGCCGGGTGCACCTCGACCGTGCGTACGCTCCTCGCCGCTCGGACGCGAGGGAATCGGGCAGACTCAGCCGATGATGCGGGCTCCGGGGACGGCGCCGTGCACGTGCAGCGGATCGAGACCGTCCTCGCGGAGGGCCGTCTGCACCGCCTGCGCGGACTCGGGATCCGCGCAGAGGAGGGCCACGGTGGGCCCCGAGCCGGACACGAGACCGTGCAGCGCACCGGCCGCGACCCCGCGTTCGATGGTCTGCGCCAGATCCGGTCGCAGGTCGAGCGCGGCCGCCTGAAGGTCGTTGTGGAGTGCGTCGGCGAGCTGCCAGGCGTCTCCGGTGCGCAGCGCCTGCAGCACCGGGATCGGCACGTCGAGCGAGAGCGGCGGATCGTCGGCGAGAGCCCCCTCCTCCTCGCGCAGCTCGTCGAGCCGGGTGTACACGGCTGGCGTGGACAGCCCCTCGTCGCTGGTCACCAGCAGCCAGTCGAAGCGCCCGCGGGCGAGAGCCGGATTCAGCTGATCGCCGCGACCGGTGCCCACGGCGGTGCCGCCGTGCAACGCGAAGGGGACATCGGCACCGAGTCGCGCGGCGAGGTCGTGCAGCCGCGCAGCCGAGAGTCCTGTGCCCCACAGGGCGTCGCAGGCGACCAGGGCGGCCGCGGCGTCCGCGGAGCCCCCGCCCATACCGCCGGCGACCGGGACGCTCTTGCGGATCTGCAGCGCGACCCCTCCGGGGTGATCCGTCGCCGTCGCCAGCAGCTTGGCGGCCCGCATCGCGAGGTTCCGGTCGTCGAGCGGAACCGAGCCGTCGTCCTCCACCCCGGTCACCGTGATCGAGAAGTCGTCGGCGTCCCTGGCGATCACGTCCTCGTACAGCGAGACCGCCTGGAAGACCGTCGCGAGGGCGTGATAGCCGTCGTCATGGCGCCCGCCGACACCGAGGTAGACGTTGATCTTCCCCGGCGCGCGCACGTGCACGGACCCGGAGGACGCGGCGAGGCTCATGAGCGGGTCACAGGTCCGAGGAGGTCGCCCACAGGTTCACGTCGATGGCGCCGGCGAGCTCGTCGATGCGGCGGAGCTCCTCGTCGGTGAACGCGGGACCGTCGAGGGCGGCGAGATTCTCGTCGAGCTGCTCCGTCCGGGAGGCGCCGATGAGCGCCGAGGCGACGACCGGGGTGCGCAGCGTCCACTGCAGCGCGAGCTGCGCGAGCGACTGCCCCCGGCCCTGCGCGACCTCGTTCAGCGCTCGGAGGGTCTGGACCGCGTCCTCGGACAGCTTGCCGTTCGGCAGCGAACCGCGCTGCTGTGCGCGTTCGGCCGTGCCGTCGCCGAGGTACTTGTCGGTGAGCAGCCCCTGGGCGAGCGGGGTGAAGGCGATGGCGCCGAGGCCCGACTCCTCCAGGGTCTGCGTGAGGCCGTCCTCGATCCAGCGGTTGAGGATCGAGTACGCGGGCTGGTGGATGACCAGGGGCGTCCCCAGCTCCTTCGCCACGGCGACGGCCTCGGCCGTGCGCTCCGCGCTGTACGAGGAGATGCCGACGTACAGCGCCTTGCCCTGGCGCACCAGGGTGTCGAGCGCGCCGACCGTCTCGGCGATCGGGGTGACCGGGTCGACGCGGTGCGAGTAGAAGATGTCGACGTAGTCCAGCCCCATGCGGGTGAGCGACTGCTCGGCGCTCGCGAGGATGTACTTCCGGCTCGCATAGTCGCCGTACGGTCCGGGCCACATGTCCCAGCCGGCCTTCGACGAGATGATCAGCTCATCGCGGTACGGACGTAGGTCCTCCGCGAAGATGCGGCCGAAGTTCTTCTCGGCCGAGCCGTACGGCGGGCCGTAGTTGTTCGCCAGGTCGAAGTGCGTGATCCCGTTGTCGAACGCGTGACGCAGGAGAGCCCGCTGGTTGTCGAGCGGGATGTTGTCGCCGAAGTTCCACCAGAGCCCGAGCGAGATCGGGGGCAGGTAGAGGCCGGAGGCGCCCACCTGACGGTAGGCGAACCGTCCGTAGCGGCCCTCGTCGGCGGCGTACGGACGGTGCAGTTCGGGGACGTCGGGGCGGAAGCGGGGGGAGTCGGTCACCGTGCCAGATTAGCCGCTGACGCCGGAACCCTCGATCGCCGTTGCGTGCTGGGCGATCCGCTGGTAGTCGTCGACCGTGAGGTCCTCCCCGCGGGCGGTCGGCGCGACGCCGGCGGCGGTGAGCACCTCGGTTGCCGCGGCGGAGCTGCCGAAGAGGCCGGAGAGGGCCTGCCGGAGCATCTTGCGCCGCTGGTTGAAGGCCGCGTCGACGATGGCGAAGGTGCGCCGGCGCTCCTCCACCGGGCCGCGCTCGCCCTCGGAGCGGTCGAAGCCGACGAGGAGGCTGTCGACGTTCGGCACCGGCCAGAACACCTGGCGGGAGACGTTCCCGGTGAGCTTCCACTCGCCGTACCAGGCGGCCTTGACGCTCGGCGAGCCGTAGATCTTCGACCCCGGCTTCGCGGCGAGCCGCTCGGCCACCTCCGCCTGCACCATCACGACGCCCCGCTGCAGGTACGGGAACGTCTCCAGGAAGTGCAGCAGGACCGGCACCGACACGTTGTACGGCAGATTCGCGACGAGGACGGTCGGCTCGCCGGGCAGCTCCGTCACGCGGAGGGCGTCCGCGTCGACCACCGTGAGCATCCCCTCCGGGACGCCGTGCTCGTCGGCGGTCTGCGGCAGGCGGGCGGCCAGGCGGTGGTCGATCTCCACGGCGGTGACGGCGGCCCCCGCCTCGAGGATCGCGAGGGTCAGCGACCCGAGTCCCGGTCCGACCTCGACCACCCGCTCCCCCGGCTGTACACGGGCGGCCTGGACGATCTTGCGGACGGTGTTCGCGTCGACGACGAAGTTCTGTCCGAGCTTCTTGGTGGGGGTGACATCGAGCTCGGCGGCCAGACGGCGGATCTCGGTGGCCCCGAGCAAGGTGACGGTCATGGTCCCATTCTCCCGGATGACGGGCCGTGCCCGGTTCCTGGGTGATGTCCGTGATCATCGCTATCCTTCGGAGGTGCCCTCCCTCGGTGAACTGATCGCTCCGCGGCGCCTGGGCAGGGATTTCCGCTGGCTGCTCGCGTCGTCGTGGACGAGCAACATCGGAGACGGTGTGGCGCTGGCCGCCGCTCCCCTGCTCATCGCGTCGATGACGTCGTCGCCGATCCTCGTGGCCTCCGGCGCCATCCTGCAGTTCCTACCGTGGCTGCTCTTCGGACTGCACGCAGGGGCCATCGCCGACCGCTTCGATCGGCGGCGCCTGGTGATGACCGCCAACGCCGTGCGCGCCGTCGTGCTCGCGGCCCTCTGCGTGTTCCTCGTGACGGGAACCGCGAACATCGGGATCGTCCTCGCCGTCGCGTTCCTCTACGGCACCGCCGAGGTCTTCGTCGACACCGCGGGGAGCACATTGCTGCCGATGCTCGTGAAGCCGGCAGACCTCGGTATCGGGAACGCGCGCCTGCAGGCCGGGTATCTCGTCGCCAACCAGTTCGCCGGGCCGCCGCTGGGCGCGTTCCTCTTCGCCGCCGGGAGCGCATGGCCGTTCCTCGTCGAGGTGCTGTGCGTGACGCTCGCGATCGTCCTCATCTCCCGCATGGCCCGCACGCCCGTCCCGCCGCGGGAGACCGAGAGCCACCCGCCGGTGCACACCGACATCGCGGAGGGTCTGCGCTGGCTGTGGCGCAATCCGCCGGTGCGCATGCTCGTGCTCATCATCCTCGTCTTCAACGTGACCTGGGCCGCGCCGTGGGGCGTGCTCGTGCTCTACGCCACCGAGCACCTGCAGATGGGGCCCGTGGGTTACGGCGCGCTCACCACGGCGTCCGCGGCGGGCGGCATCCTCGCGACTCTGAGCTTCGGCTGGCTGGAACGGCACGTGTCGTTCGCGAGCCTGATGCGCATCGTCCTCTCGCTCGAGGTGCTCATGCATCTCGCGTTCGCGCTGACCACCACGGGCACGGTGGCCCTCGTCATCATGTTCTTCTTCGGGGCGTACGCCTTCGTGTGGGGCACGATCTCCACGACCGTCCGGCAGCGCCTCGTCCCCGCTTCCCTCCAGGGGCGCGTGGCCTCGGTCAACATGGTCGGCGTCTTCGGCGGCATGATCGTCGGTCAGGCCCTCGGCGGCGTCATCGCGCAGACCTGGGGCCTGACGGCACCGTGGTGGTTCGCCTTCGGCGGGGCGGCGATCACCCTGGTGCTGGTGTGGAAGCCCATCTCGCACATCGTCAGTGCCAAGCCCGTCGCCGAGACCGGGCCCGAGGACGTCGATCGGGAGGGTCAGCCGGCGAACGAGCCGTAGACCCGCAGCGTGTTCTCGGCGAGCTGCGCGGAGAGCTCTTCCACGTCCAGGTCGAGCTCCGCGGCCAGGAAGCGCACCGTGAGAGGCACGAGGTACGGCGCGTTCGGGCGGCCCCGCAGCGGGACCGGCGTGAGGAACGGAGCGTCCGTCTCGACGAGGAGGCGATCGAGCGGGGTGACCTTCAGCGCGTCGCGCAGGTTCTGCGCGTTCTTGAACGTCACGTTCCCGGCGAACGACAGGTAGTAGCCCGCGTCGGCGCACACCCGAGCCATCGCCTCGTCGCCGGAGAAGCAGTGGAACACGGTGCGCTCGGGGGCCCCGACCCGCGTCAGCGTCTCCAGCACGGCCTCGTGCGCATCCCGGTCGTGGATCTGCATCGCGATGCCGTGCTTCTTCGCGAGCGCGATGTGCGCCTCGAAGGAGGCGAACTGCGGCGCACGGCGCTCCGGTTCGGTGCGGAAGAAGTCGAGCCCGGTCTCGCCGATCGCGCGCGTGCGCGGATGGGCGGCGAGCTCGTCGATGACCGCGAGCGCCTCGTCGAGGCGCCCCTCCTCCGCGTACGTCGGGGCATCGTTCGGGTGGATGGCGACCGCGGCGAGGACCCGGGGGTCGGACGCGGCGGCCTCGACCGCCCAGCGGGACGACTCGATGTCTCCGGACGCCTGCACGACGCCGATGACACCGACGGCCTCCGCCCGGTCGAGCTGGGTCTTGAGAGACATGGGCTGGTCACCATCGGCGATCTCGAGGTGCGCGTGGTTGTCGTACACGGGCACCGCGAGGGGCTCCGGGGCCGCCGGATAGGTCCGGTCCTTGCGCCCGTCGCCCGAGCGCTCGCGCACGTAGGTCTCCGCCATGGTGTCCTGCCCGGATGTCAGGCCGTGGACTCCACGCGCGGGAACAGCGGCGCGAGGCCGTTGACGCTCGTGCCCGGCTTCAGCACGCCCCAGGCCCCCGCCTCGCGGATCGGCTGGTCCTGCAGCCGCCCCAGGGCCTCCGCGGCGCCGAGCGCGATCCACAGCTTCTCGGTCGACTGCGGCATCACCGGCGACAGCAGCACGGCCAGCGCCCGCAGCCCCTCGGCGCACGTGTAGAGCACGGTGCCCAGACGCTCGCGCTGGTCCTCGTCGCGGGCGAGCGCCCACGGCTCGTTCTCGGTGATGTAGCCGTTGAGCGCGTCGACGATGGTCCAGATCGCGGAGATCGCCTCGTCGATGCGGAACTGGCCGATCGCGCCGTCCGCCTTCGTCGCGGCGTCCGCGACGATCCGCTGGATCGCGAGGTCGGCCTCGGTGTACTCGGCCGCCGGCGGCACGATGCCCTCGAAGTACTTCTCGATCATCGCGGTCGTGCGCGAGGCGAGGTTGCCGAAGCCGTTCGCGAGCTCGGCCTGGTACCGCGCGGAGAGGTCCTCCCAGGAGAACGAGCCGTCCTGGCCGAACGCGATCGCCGACAGGAAGTAGAAGCGGTACGCGTCGGAGCCGAAGACGTCGGTGATCTCGGTCGGCGCGATGCCGGTGAGCTTCGACTTCGACATCTTCTCGCCACCCACGAGCAGCCAGCCGTGCGCGAAGACGCCCTTCGGCACATCGAGCCCGGCCGCCATCAGCAGCGCCGGCCAGATCACGGCGTGGAAGCGCAGGATGTCCTTGCCGACCACGTGGTACGCGGGCCAGCGGCGCGCGAAGGTCTCCTCGTCGGAGCCGTAGCCGACGGCCGTGGCGTAGTTGAGCAGCGCGTCGACCCACACGTAGATGACGTGCGACTCGTCCCACGGCAGCGGGATGCCCCAGTCGAAGGTCGAGCGGGAGATCGACAGGTCCTTGAGGCCCTGGCTCACGAAGGAGACGACCTCGTTGCGCGCCGAATCGGGCCGCACGAAGTCGGGCTCGGTCTTGTAGAGCTCGAGCAGGCGGTCCTGGAACTCGCTGAGCTTGAAGAAGTAGTTCTTCTCCTGCAGCAGCTCGAGCGGCTTGGAGTGGATGGCGCAGACCTTCAGCCCCTCGAAGGGACCGGTGCCGTCGACGATCTCCGACTCCGGCTTGAACTCCTCGCAGCCCACACAGTAGAGCGCCTCGTACTCGCCCGCGTAGATGTACCCGCGGTCGTAGAGCCGCTGGAAGAACGTCTGCACGTTCGTCTCGTGCCGCTCCTGCGTGGTGCGGATGAAGTCGTCGTTCGCGACGTCGAGGGTCTTCAGCAGCGGGAACCAGCTCTCGCTGACGAGCTTGTCGACCCACTCCTGCGGGGTGACGCCGTTGGCGGCCGCGGCCCGCAGCATCTTCTGACCGTGCTCGTCGGTGCCCGTCAGCATCCAGGTGTCGTCGCCCGCCTGGCGGTGCCACCGTGCGAGCGTGTCGACGGCCACCGTCGTGTACCCGTGACCGATGTGCGGCACATCGGAGGGGTAGTAGATCGGCGTGGTGATGTAGAAGGAGTCGCCAGCGGGCATGGGGACAATTCTAGGTGCCCCCATGCCCGTGGTTACGCCGTGCGGCTCGTCAGAGCCCATTGCGGCGGGCGACCTCGCCGAGCCAGGCCAGCGAGGGCTTCGGGAACCGCTCGAAGGTCTCGTGGTCGAAGCCGATGAGACCGAACGTCGGCCGGAATCCACTCGCCCATTCGTAGTTGTCCAGCGCGCTCCAGTGCTGGTAGGCGCGGACCTCGATGCCGTCGCTGATGGCGCGGTGCAGCCCCTCCAGCGCGCCCTGCGTGTAGGCGATGCGCCGGGTGTCGTCGGCCGTGGCGATGCCGTTCTCCGTGACGAGCACGGGGACGCCGCCGCTGCGCTCCCACGCGCTCCGGACGCCCAGTTCGAGGGCCTCGGGGAAGAACTCCCAGCCCGTGAGCGTCGTCTCCACGTCCGGCGACACCGGCAGTGGCCCCTCCGGACCGATGAACGTGCGGGTGTAGGCCTGCACGCCCACGAAGTCGTCTCCGGCGGACTGCTCCAGGTACCAGTGGTCGCGCGGGTCGCCGTACGTCGCGAGCATCTCGTCGGCGCCGGGCTCGCCGGTGGAGTGGAAGGCCTGGGTGGCGATCGTCCAGCCCGCCTGCACCCCGGGAACCGTGTGCAGGATCTCGGCCGCGCGCCGGTGGGCCGTCAGCAGGGTGTCCGCGACGCCGAGGTCCGGATTCGGCAGGCCGTAGGCGACGAGGTTCGCCGCGTCCTCGCCTCCGGCCAGCATCGCCGCGATGTTCGGCTCGTTGATGGTGCACACGTAGCGCACGCCGTCGAGGATCGGCAGCACGGACTCCACGTAGCGGGAGAACAGGTCCACGGCGTCGCCGGCACGCCAGAAGCCGTCCTTCTGGAACCACTGCGGCACCGTGAAGTGCATGAGGGTGACCGTCGGGTCCAGCCCGTTCTCCCTGGCGGTGTCGATCATCCGGCGGTAGTGGTCGAGCATCGCCCGCGAGACGAACCCGCGCTCCGGCTCGATCCGCGCCCACTCGACCGAGAACCGGTAGGAGTTCAGCCCGGCCTCGGCGAGCAGCCGCATGTCCTCCGGGTAGCGGTGGAAATGGTCGGCGGCGTCACCGGAGGGCTCGACCATGGGCGAGTCGGGGGCGTGTTCCATCGCCCACCAGTTGCTCGTGGTGTTGTTGCCCTCCACCTGGTGGGCGGCGGTCGCGGCGCCCCAGAGGAAGCCGTCGGGGAATGCGAGCACGGATGCGCTCCTCTCTCTTTCTTGCAGTCGTTCGGTGCGCGTCAGCGGGCGCGGGCGGGGTTCGGCACGGCGTCGAGCAGTTCGACCGTGTACGGGTCCTCCGGATGCTGCAGCACCTGCGAGGTCTCGCCCCGCTCGACGACGCGGCCGCTGTTGAGCACGAGGATGTTCTCGGTGACGAGCCGCGCGCTCAGCAGATCGTGGGTGATGTAGAGCATGCTGATGCCCCACCGTTCGCGGAGGTCCTCCAGCAGCGCGAGCACGCCGGCGCGGAGCGACACGTCGAGCATCGACACCGGCTCGTCCGCGATGAGCACCTGCGGGTCGCTCGCGAGCGCCCTGGCGATCACCACGCGCTGCCGCTGCCCGCCGGAGAGCTGGTGCGGCAGCTTGGCGGCGAACTGCTCGACGGGCGTGAGGCCCACCGTCTCCAGCAGTTCGAGCACCCGGGCCCTGGCCTCCGCCCCGCGCAGCCTCGTGTAGTTCACGACGGGACGGGTCAGGGCGTACTCGACGGTGTGCAGCGGGTTCAGGGCCGCGTACGGATCCTGGAACACCATCTGCACGTCCTTGCGGAGGTCGCGGAGTCCTCGGCGCTTCAGGGCCGCGACATCGACATCGCCGAAGCGGATGCGGCCCGAGGTCGGCTTCTCGACCCCGGTGAGCATCTTCGCGATCGTCGACTTGCCCGAGCCGGAGGCACCGACCAGCGCCAGCGCCTCCCCCGGCTCCAGGCGGAAGGACACGTCGTCGACCGCGACGACCGGATCCTGGCCGCGGCGCGGTGCCGGATAGCGCTTGGTCACGCCCTCCACCACGATCGCGGCGTCGGCCCGCCGGGCGTCCCGCGGAGACACGGTCGGCAGGGTCTCGGTGACGTCCGTACGGCTGCGTCCCTCCCGGCGACGGGTGCCGAGATCGACGAACCCGGAGATCTCGATCTTCTCGGCGCGCGGGTCGGCGTAGTGGCTCAGCAGCATCCGGGTGTACTCGTCCTGCGGGCGGTGCAGGATGTCCTGGCTGCGGGCGTCCTCCACGATGCGGCCCTCGTGCATGACCATCACCCGGTCGGTCGCCTCGAGGACGATCCCGAGGTCGTGGCTGATGAGGATCGCCGTGAAGCGCTCGGACCGCTGCAGCTCCTGGATCGTGTCCATGACCGCGTGCTGGACGAGCACGTCGAGCGCGGTGGTGGGCTCGTCGAACACCATCAGCTGGGGTTCGAGCGAGAGGGCGAGGGCGATCGACGCGCGCTGGCGCATGCCGCCGGAGAGCTCACCGGGGTATCGGTCGAGCACCTCCGGCTTGAGCCCCACCTTGCCGACGAGCTCCCGCGCCCTGGCCTGGCGCTGCTCGGCGGGCACATGACCGTGCGCGGCGAAGATGTCGCGGAAGTGGTTGCCCACGGTCCGCACGGGGTTCAGCGCGTTCATGCCGGACTGCAGCACCATCGCGAAGCCGCCCTGCCGCTGACGCCGCAGTTCTTCGGCGTCGAGCTCGCGGATGTCGCGGCCGTCGAACAGGATGCGGCCGCCGCTGATGCGCGCCGGCGGCTTCTGCAGCCGCGTGAGCGCGAAGCCGAGCGTGGACTTGCCCGACCCGGACTCGCCGACGAGCCCGACGAACTCGCCGCGCCGGAGCGCGAACGACACGTCGCGCACGGCCGGCACCGGCTCCTGCCCCGGGGAGGCGTACTCCACGGACAGTGACTGGACGTCGAGGAGGATGTCGTCGTGCTCCATGGCGCTCATCGGCCCTTCCCTTCGCGCAGGCGCGGATTGGAGATGCCGTCCACGCCGAAGTTGATGAGTGTGAGGCTGAGGGCGAGCAGCGCGATGCACAGACCGGGCGCGAACAGCAGCAGCCACTGGCCGGTGAGCAGGGAGTTCGAGTTCTGCGCCCAGTAGAGCATCGTGCCCCAGCTGACGATGCTGGAGTCGCCCAGACCGAGGAACTCCAGCCCCGCCTCCGCGAGGATCGCCGCCGTCGCCGCCCCGAAGAGGGTGCCGGCGATGATCGACGTCATGTTCGGCAGGATCTCGCGGAAGACGATCCGCGCCCTGCTGTCGCCGGAGAACTGCGCCGAGGTGACGAAGTCGTTGCCGCGCAGGGACTGGGTCTGGCTGCGCAGCACGCGGGCACCCCAGGCCCAGCCGGTCACGACGATCACGGCGATGATCATGAGGATGCCGCCGTTCTGCAGGTAGGCCGCGATCACGATCATCAGCGGCAGGCCCGGGATCACGAGGAAGAGGTTCACGATGAACCCGACGACCTCGCCCGCGAAGCCGCGCATGTAGCCCCAGCTCAGACCGATCAGCACGGCCACGATCGTGGAGAGGAGCCCGGCCGCGAAGCCCACGAGGAGGCTGACCTGGGCACCGTAGATGAGCTGGCTGAGCACGTCCTCCCCGGCCGCGGTCGTGCCGAGCCAGTGCTCCCACGAGGCGTCGGCGTTGCGCGGGAACCCGTTCTCCTTCGGGCCGTACGGAGCCAGGAGCGGGGCGAACACGGCGACGAGCACGAAGAACGCGAGGAGGCAGAGGCCGATGCGGGCCTTGCCGTTGGACCACAGGGTGCCGACCATGCGGCCGAAGGCGCGCCACGGGCTGGGCGCCGCGATGCGGGCGGTGGGGACCTTGACGGTCACGGTGCTGGGGGTGGGGTTCGGGGTCGTCATCGGCGAGTCCTCGGGTCGAGAACCCCGTAGAGGATGTCCACGAGGAAGTTGGCGATGAGCACGCTCACGGTGATCATCAGGAAGAGCGCCTGCATGAGCGGGTAGTCCTGCCCGATCACGGCGTTGAACAGCAGGTAGCCGATGCCCGGATAACCGAACACCTGCTCGACGAGGATCGAGCCGCCCACCACGCCGCCGAGCGTGAGCCCGAAGCCGGTGAGGTTCGGCAGGATCGCGTTGCGGGCCGCGTAGCGGAGGGCGATCGTGCGGCCGCGGAGGCCGTTCGCCTCGCCGAAGGTGATGTAGTCCTCGCCGAGGGTATTGATCATCGCGTTGCGCATGCCGATGATCCAGCCGCCGAGGGAGGTGAGCAGGATCGTCAGCGCCGGCAGGAACGCGTGCCGGACGAGGTCGACGATGAAGTCCCAGGTGAAGCCCGGGGTGGTCGTCGCCGAGTAGGCGCCGGTGGTCGGGAACCAGTGCAGCACGTAGCCGAGGAAGAACAGCAGCAGCAGCGCCGTCCAGAAGTACGGGAACGTACTGAGGAACGACCCGGTCAGCGTCGGCAGGGAGTCCAGCCACGTGCCGCGCCTCCAGGCGGCCATCACGCCGATGAGGGTGCCGATCACGAAGGCGAGGATCGTGACGATGCCGACGAGGCCGAGCGTGTACGGCAGCGCGGTGGAGACCATGCTCGACACGGTCTGCGGGTAGAACGTGTACGAGACGCCGAAGTCGAGTCGCACGACCTGGCCGAGGTAGGCCACGTACTGGTCCCACATCGATCCGGTCGGCACTCCGAGCTGCGCCTCGATCGCGGCGCGCGTGGCGTCGGAGACCGGACCGTTCTGGGAGAGCTTCGCGATCGCGGCGTCGGCGGGAGAGCCGGGCATGAGTCGCGGGAGGAAGAAGTTCAGGGTGATCGCGGCCCACAGGGTGAGCAGGAACAAGCCGATCTTCTGGAGGACGTACTTCACTGGTCTCCCCCGTCCGTGCGCTTCAGGTGGGTGAAGATGCCCAGCGGTGCCGAGTCGTAGTTCTGCGGGATCATGTACGGATCGTCCGCGGAGGGCCAGCCGGTGAACTTCGCGTCGTTGAACAGACCCCAGATCCCGCCGTAGTACAGGCCGATCACGGGGACCTGCTCGTAGACGATGCTCTGCAGTTCGTGCACGATCTCGGTCTGGCGGTCGGGATCGATCGTGGCGCGGTACTCCTCCAGCAGGGCGTCGGCCTCCGGGGAGCGGTAGCGCTCGAAGTTGTTGGTCGTGACCTCGCCGGCCGGCACGTAGAAGTCGCTGGAGAGCAGGCTGTTGTAGGCCTGGTACACGTCGCCGTTGCCCATGCCGCCGATCGCCATCTCGAAGTCGCCGGTGCCGATCGCGCTCTGGTAGCCGGCGGGCTGCGGGAGCTTGAGCGACACCTTGACGCCGACGTCCGCGAGCTGGCGCTGCACGGTCTGGGCGGCGCGCGTCCAGTCGGAGTATCCGTTGGCCGTGGTCAGCGAGAACGCGAGCTGCCCGCCGTCCGGGCCGACGAGCTGATCGCCCTGCAGGGTGTACCCGGACTCGGCGAACGCCGCGAGCGCGGCGTCGCGGTCCTGCGCGAGCATGCCCTGGTCCGGGATCTCCGGGTCGAGGTACTTCTCCTGGTTGGGCAGGATGAGGCCGGTCTGCCCTGCGGGCTGCATGTACCCCTCGGAGGCGGTCTCGGCGATCTCCTCCCGGTCGAGCGCGAGCGCGATGCCGCGACGGACGTTCACGTCGTCGAACGGGGCGACCTCGAGGTTGGGCACGAGCGAGATGACGCCGCCCGGCGGGAACCACCAGGTGTTGTCGGGACTCGCCGCCCCCCAGGTCCCCTCGACGTCGGAGATGAAGGAGTAGCCCCAGTCGTAACCGCGGGTCACGGTGTCGAGCTGGGTGTTCGTGGCCGGCAGGATGATGTGCTCGATCTCGATCTTGTCCGCCTGCCAGTAGTCGGGGTTGCGGTCCATCGAGTACTGCTGGTCGTTGTAGTTCCCGAGCACGAACGGGCCGGTGCCGACCGGCTCCTCGTTGCGCCAGGTGGCCGGGTCCTCCACGTCGGCCCACAGGTGCTCGGGGACGATCATGGTCTGCCCGAGGATCGAGAGCGACGGCGCGTCCTCGCCCTGGAGGTGGAACACCACGTCGTCGCCGTCGACCTCGATGCGGTCGATGTGCTGCCACGCGCCCTTGATGTCGAGCGAAGGCTCGTCCTTGATGAGCTGGAACGTGAAGGCCACGTCCTCCGGGGTGAAAGGCTCGCCGTCGCTCCACTCCACGCCGTCGCGGACCGTCATCACGATCGTGCGGGCGTCGGGCTGGGTCCACTCGGACGCGAGCCACGGGGTGAGCTCACCGTCGAGCGGGTTCACCAGGATGAGCGGCTCGTAGATCCACCGCGAGGCCGTCCGGGTGTTCGTGAGGTAGGGGTTGAAGTTCTGCGTGAAGAACGGGTTGCCCTTGTCGGCGTTGATGAGCATCGTGTCGTCGCCGATCGAGGGGTCGGGCTGCGAGCTGATCTGGATGCTGCAGCCGCTGAGCGCGACCGCTGCGGCCGCGAGCCCCACGACGGCGGCGCGGCGCCAGCGTCGGAAGGTGTGCGTCTCTGCCACTGGATGACCTCATGTCGTCTCTGTCATGAAGGGCGCCCCGGGGGGTGGGGAGTCCTGCCGGCCGAAGCCGTACACGAGATTGTAAGCGCATACATTTTGAATCGGCAACCCCGTGATGAGCCAGGGGGTCGTCCGGGGCGGTGCGGTCGCGTCGGCTCAGGCCGGGCGCGTGGAGCTCTCGCGAAGCAGGATCTGGAGGGGCAGGCGCGTCGTGAGCGGCGGGGCGTCCGGCTGTTCCAGCCGTCGCGCGAGCACCTGCACCGCCGCGCGTCCGAGCTCGATCATCGGCTGCCGGATCGTGGTCAGCGGCGGCGACACCAGGGTCGCCGCCTCGATGCCGTCGAACCCCGTGACGAGGACGTCGTCCGGCACCCGCACGCCCGCCCCGCGGAACACGTCCATCGCCCCGAGGGCCATCTGGTCGTTGGCGGCGATGAGCGCGGCGGGCACGCCCTCGTGCGCGAGCCGCTCCCCCGCCCGACGTCCGGAGGCGCGGGTGAAATCGCCCCGGAGGATGCGTACCGCTGCCGGATCGCGCCCCGCGGCGGCGAGCGCGGTCGACACGCCCTCCCACCGCTGCTCGGCGTCGGGCGAGTCGGCCGGGCCGGCGAGGAACGCGATCTCCCCCTCCCCGACCTGGGACAGCACGTGACGGGTCAGCTCCCCCATCGCCTCGACGTTGCTCACCGTGACGTGGTCGTAGGCATCGCCCCGCGGCGGTCCGGAGAGCACGACCACCGGGATACGGCGGGCCAGCCGGGCGAGCACGGCGTCCGGCACGCTGCGGGCGAGCACCATGAGCCCGTCCACGCGGCCGGCCATGTCGCGGACGGTGGAGCGGTCGGGATCGTCGCGGCCGACGCCCACCATGAGCACGAACCCCTGCTTCCACGCCTCCAGCTCGGCGCCGCGGAGGACTTCGTCGAGGAACAGCATGGAGGAGTGCGGCGCGTCCTGCTCGTCCGACACGACCGTGAACGGCGGGCGGGCGGCGGCGGACAGCACGTCGAGGGGCGGAGCGTCCTCGGCGGCGTCGAATCCGGGGAAGTACAGCCCCAGCACCCCGGTCCGGCGCTCCGCGAGACCCCGCGCGCTCCCACTGGGGACGTACCCCAGCGCGGCGACCGCGTCGAGCACCCGCTCCCGGGTCACCGGACGGACGGCCTCCGGCGAGCGCAACACCCGCGACACGGTCGCGATCGACACTCCGGCGCGGTCGGCGACGTCGTACACCGTCGCGGCCTTGCTCACGCGGACTCCTCTCGCTCGCGGGTTCTGGTTCTGGTCCTGGTCCTGGTCCTGGTCCTGTCAGCGTAGGACAGTCTCCCCCGGTGTCCCCTTCCCCTCCCGCGCGCGGGCGCAGATTCGCGTCGGTGTCGCAGGGATGGGGCCAGTCTCTGCGACACGGTGCAGGTCTGCGACACGGTGCAGACCTGCGAGGGCGTGCGTGGACGGGCGGGTCAGGAGCGGAGGGCGCGGAGGGCTCCGTGCGGGCGGGAGCTGATCTCGCCGGGTTCGCGCTCGCGGGTCTCGGACCAGTGCAGCTCGAGGCCGGCCGCGGCGAGCAGCGGGGACAGGGCCTCCGCGGTCCAGAAGAAGGAGGGGGCGACGGCATGGGAGAAGGCGACCCGGGGTTCGCCGACGAAGAAGCCGAGGAGCAGGCTCCCGCCGGGGGCGAGCACCCGGGCGAACTCGGCGAACACGTCCGGGAGCTCGGCCGGAGGCGTGTGGATCACGGAGTACCACGCGAGGACGCCGCCGACGGTGCCCGATGCCTGCGGCAGCGTCCGGAACGACCCGTGATGGAACGAGAGGTGCGGATACTGCGCCCGCGCCCCGTGGATGAAAGCCGAGGAGAGGTCGATCCCCTCGACGTCCCGCCCCTCGCCCCCGTGCAGGAAGGCCATCCAGTGCCCGGGGCCGCAGCCCGCATCGAGCAGCCGCCCCGGGGTCTCCTCGCGCCACCGCCGGATGAGCTCGCGGTCACGGGGATCCATCAGTCCCAGGTCTCCCGCGACCTCCCGGTACTCCGCGGCCCTCGCGTCGTAGGCGCGCGCGACCGGGTCCTGTCCCGCGGGAGGCCGCAGATCCGGGCTCATGCCGCAGCCGCCCCCCGCATCCCCGCAACCGGGGTGCGAATCTGCGACGGGGGTCACCGCGACCGCGCCGCCAGGGCCGCCTGATACAGATCCCGGGAGGACAAGCCCGTCAGGGCCGCGACCTCGGAGGCCGCATCCTTCAGGCGGGTGCCGTCCGCGACCAGGGCCTGCACCTGGGCGAGGGCGTCCTCCGGCGAGGCCTCCCGCCGCGGCGCCCCCTCGACGACCACCACGATCTCTCCCTTCACCCCGTCGGCGGCCCAGGCGGCGAGCTCGGACGCGGTGCCACGACGGACCTCCTCGTACAGCTTGGTCAGCTCCCGGCACACGGCGATCCGGCGGTCCGCGCCGAAAGCGGCCCCCATGTCGGTCAGGGTCGTCGCCAGGCGCGAGGGCGACTCGAAGAACACCATCGTGCGCGGCTCGGCGGCGAGGGCGGAAAGGGTCGCCCGGCGCTCCCCCGGCTTCCGCGGCAGGAACCCCTCGAAGGTGAAGCGGTCCGTCGGCAGCCCCGAGATCGCCAGGGCCATGAGCACCGCGCTGGGCCCCGGGATCGCGGTCACCGTGACCCCCTGCGCCACCGCCTCGGCGACGAGGCCGTATCCCGGGTCACTCACGGTCGGCATGCCCGCATCGCTCAGCACCACGAGGTCGGTCTCCGCGGCGAGCGCGGCCAATTCCGCGGCCTTCTGCTTCTCGTTGTGGTCGTGCAGCGCGATCAAGCGGGGCCGGTTGTCGATCGCGAGGGCCTGCAGGAGGCGCTGCGTCGTGCGGGTGTCCTCCGCCACGACGATCTCCGCGTTCTCCAGCACCTCCACGAGTCGCCGCGACGCATCGCCCAGGTTTCCGATCGGGGTCGCGGCGAGGATGATCACCCGCCCAGCTTAGGCGTGGACCGGCAGCGGGACCGGAGCCGGCATACCGGGAGCACAGGGCGGAGTGTGTCTAGACTGGACCGGTGACCGCGCCCGAGCCCCTCCTGCCCCTCCCCGAGGAGCGGCTCACGCGCTACGAGCGACTCCGCGACCGCGTGCTGCAGGCTCCGGACTGGGGCCGGGCGATCGGCTGGCTGGCCCCGCTGCTGGTCACGGCCCTCGCGGCGGTGCTGCGCCTGGCGAACGTCGGACATCCGCACCAGCTCGCCTTCGACGAGACCTACTACGTCAAGGACGCCTGGTCGCTGTGGAGCCTCGGGTACGAGGGGGTGTGGGGCGAAAACGCGAACGACGCCTTCATCACCCTGCAGGAGCTCCCGCTGACGAACAAGGGCGCCTTCATCGTGCACCCGCCGCTCGGGAAGTGGCTCATCGCGCTGGGCATGGCCATCGGCGGCCCGGACAACAGCGCCGGCTGGCGTCTGGCGACCGCCGTCCTCGGTGCGGGATCGGTGCTGCTGGTCTTCCTCATCGCGCGACGCCTGACCGGCTCCGTCGTGGCGGCGACGGTGGCGGGGACGCTCCTCGCGATCGACGGCCTCAGCATCGTGATGAGCCGCATCGCGCTGCTCGACGGCATCCTCACCTTCTTCGTGCTGCTGGGCGTGCTGTTCGTGCTCATCGACCGCCAGCACACGATCCCCCTGCTCGAACGTCGGAACCCCGACGACGAGCACCCGCTGTGGGGACCGATCCTCTGGCGCCGTCCCTGGCTCGTCGCCGCGGGGCTCGCACTCGGCGCCGCCTCGGCGGTGAAGTGGTCGGGGCTGTACGTGCTCGCGGGCTTCGGACTCTTCGTCGTCATCACCGACGCCCTCGCCCGGCGCCGCGGCGGGGTCGTCGTGTGGCCGGCGTCCGCGGTCTTCCGGCAGGGGCCGGTGTCGTTCGTCCTCCTCGTCGTGCCCGCCCTCGCGGTCTACCTCGCGAGCTGGACCGGATGGCTGGTGACGGCGAACGGCTACGACCGCGGCAGCGACCCGAACCCGCTCATCGCCCTATGGAACTACCACGAGGCCATGCTCGGGTTCCACGTGGGCCTCACCCGCGGGCACCCGTACGCGAGCCCGGCGTGGGAGTGGCCCTTCCTGCTCCGCCCCACCGCGGTGTGGGTCGACAGCGACCCCACCGGCTGCGGCGTCGACCACTGCATCGGCGTGATCTCGGCGATCCCCAACCCGCTCATCTGGTACGGCGGCGTCGCGGCCAGCGTGTACCTGCTCTACCGCCTCATCCGCGGGTGGATCACGCGGCAGCCGGTCGGCCCGGCGCTCAGCCTCCCGCTCGTGGGGCTCGCGGTGACCTATCTGCCCTGGCTGATGTTCCCCGACCGGACGATCTTCCAGTTCTACACGGTCGTGATGATGCCGTTCCTCGTGCTCGCACTCACCGCCACACTGCGGATCATCGCCGGGCGCCGGGAGGACCCGCTCCCGCGCCGCCAGTCGGGACAGCGGACCGTCCTGATCTTCCTCGTCGTCGTCGTCCTCGTCTCGGCGTTCTTCCTGCCGCTGTGGACGGGGATGAGCGTTCCCTACGACTTCTGGCGCCTGCACAACTGGCTGCCGGGCTGGGTCTGACCGGCGTCTGACCGACCGGACTCCGAGCCCGGGTCAGGAAACCTCGTCGGCCACGTGCTCCACGAGCGGGAGCACGCGACCCGAGAGATGCGTGCGCATCGCGATGGAGGACGCGGTCCGCGCGACCCCCGGCACGAGGGCGACCCGGTCCAGCACCTCCTGGAGGCGGGTCGCATCGCGGGCGACGAGCCGAAGCTGCATGTCGCTCGCGCCGGTCACCGTGTGCATGTCGACGATCTCCGGCACCGCGTCCGCGAGGGCGGTCGCGACGTCGTCATGCCCCACCTTCTGATCGATCTCGACGAGACAGAACGCCACGACGCCGTACCCGAAGCCGGCGGGGTCGATGCGCGGCACGATCGCCTCAATCACCCCACCCTCGTGCAGGCGCGCGAGACGGCTCGTGGCCGTCCCCCGCGCGATGCCCAGCCGGCGCGCGCACTCCAGGAGGGGCAGCTGCGGCGACTCCGTCAGCAGCCGGATCAGCGCGGCGTCGAGGCGATCGATCCGCACGTCACTCCTTGACGATGCCGGGGCGGGAGACACCCCGCGTCAGGCGGGCGACGACGAGCAACACCGCGGTGAGCCCGAGCGTGAGCAGCAGCTGGATGCGCGCAGCCGGGTCGATCATCGCGAGCGCGATCACGGCGGCGAGCAGCACGAGGCACAGCCACGACACCCAGGGGAAGCCCCAGAGCCGCATGGGCATCGCCTCGCCGGCACGGTCGGCCCGCCGGCGCAGCACGATCTGCGAGATCGCCGTCGCCGTCCAGATCACCAGCAGGGTCGACCCCACGACGTTCAGCAGCGCCGGGAGCACCACGTCCGGGAAGGCCCAGTTGAGTCCGACGGTCACGAAGCCGAAGGCCACCGAGGCGAGGACGGCGACGAACGGCACGCCCTTGAGGCTCGTCCGGGTGACGGACAGCGGCGCCAGCCCGCGTTCCCCCAGCGAGTACGCCATCCGGGAGGCGCCGTAGATGTTGGCGTTCATGGCCGAGAGCAGCGCGATCACCACGATGAGGTCCATCACGAGGCCGACGCCCGGCACGTTCAGGGTGTCCAGGACCGCCGAGAACGGACCGGCCTGCACGGCGGGGTCGTCCCACGGGAGCACCGCGACGATGACGAAGATCGAGCCGACGTAGAAGACGAGGATGCGCACCAGCACCTCGCGCACGATCCGGCGGATGTTGCGGGAGGGGTCGTCCGACTCGGCGGCCGCGATCGCGACGACCTCGGTGCCGCCGAACGCGAAGACGACGATGAGGAGCGCCGCGGCGATGCCCGTGATGCCGTGCGGGGCGAAGCCGCCCTCATCCACCAGGTTCGAGATGCCGGTCGCCGGCACACCGGGGATGAGTCCGACGATGGCGCACACGCCGACGACGAGGAAGGCGATGATCGCGGCGACCTTGATCGCCGCGAACCAGAACTCGAAACGGCCGTAGTTGCGCACGCCGAAGAGGTTCACCGCGGTGAGCGCCACGACGAACACGAGCACCCACACCCACGCGGGGATCCCGGGTACCCAGTTCGCCACGATCCCGGCCGCGCCGGTCGCCTCGGCGGCGATCACGACGACGAGCTGGATCCAGTACAGCCAGCCCACCGCGCTGCCGGCGCTGCGCCCCATGGCCTTCTGGGCGTAGGAGCTGAAGGCGCCGGAGCTGGGGCGGGCCGCCACCATCTCGGCGAGCATCGCCATCACGAGCACGACGATGCCGCCCGCGACGAGGTAGGAGATGAGCACGGCGGGTCCCGCGATGCTGATCGCCTGCCCGGAGCCGACGAACAGCCCCGCGCCGATCGCGCCGCCGAGCCCCATCATGGAGATCTGGCGGCGGGTGAGGCCCGGGTGCAGGCCCTTCGTGGTCGTCGTGGTGACGGGGACCTCGGTCACGGGATCGTTGGTCATGCGTTCACCTCGGCGAGCTCGGTCTCGAGGGCGGCTTCCACCCGGTCGATGTCGGCGGCGGAGCCGGACGAGATGCGGATGCCCTCGCCGGGGAAGGCGCGGGCGACCACGTCGCCGGCATGCAGGAGGGCGTCGAGTTCGGCGGTGCGCTCCCCCGCGGGGACCCAGACGAAGTTGGCCTGCGAGCGGACGGCGGGCCAGCCGGCGGCGGTGAGCACGGTGTACAGCCGATCGCGCTGCGCCACGACCTCGTCGATGCGGACGGCGAGCTCGTCCTCCGCGGCGAGCGAGGCGAGGGCCGCGGCCTGGGCGAGGTCGGTGACCCCGAACGGCACGGCCACCTTGCGCTGCGCCTCGGCGATCGCGGTGGGGGCGATCGCGTAGCCGATGCGGAGCCCGGCCAGGCCGTACGCCTTGGAGAACGTGTGCAGCACCGCGACGTGCGGGTGGCGACGGAACAGCTCGATCCCGGCGCCGCGGCTTTCCGTGCGGTCGAAGTGCACGTAGGCCTCGTCGATGACGACGAGGACGTCGTGCGGCACCGCGGCGACGAAGCGCTCCAGGGCCTCGGCGTCGACGACCGTGCCGGTCGGGTTGTTGGGGTTGCACACGAACACGAGACGTGTGCGCGGGGTGATCGCGGCGCGCATCGCGTCGAGATCGTGTCCGTGATCGGCATCCAGCGGCACGGCGACGGGCGTCGCGCCCGCGATCCGGACGAGCGAGGGGTAGGCCTCGAAGGACCGCCATGCGAAGACGACCTCGTCCCCCTCGCCGGCGACCGCGTGGATGAGCTGGGCGGCGATCTCCACCGAGCCCGCGCCGACGGTCACCTGCGCCGGGTCAACGGCGTACCGGGCGGCGAGCGCCTCCCGGACCGCGGAGGCGCTCATGTCCGGGTAGCGGTGGATGCTGGCCACCCGGTCCTGCACGGCGCGCACGACGGAGGGCAGCGGCGGATGCGGGGACTCGTTCGAGGAGAGCTTGGAGGCACCGGCCGGGGCGGAGCGCCCCTGTCGGTAGGCGGGCACGGCGTCGAGACCGGCGCGGGCGGAGAGAGTCATCGTCAGAGCATCCTTGCTGTGATCCGAGAGGGGTCGCGTCACCCTAGAACGGATCGCGGGCGCTGGGCAAACCGTGCACTCGAAGCTGCGCATCGCGCGCACTCGACGGGCAGACGGACGCCGCGCGGTAGGCAGAATGCACAGCGCTGCGCCGGGGAGGGGCGCTCACCGTGCGCGCGAGACCGCGGCCGGATCGCTCACCGGCAGGCGGCACACGAAGGCGCGGCAGTCGTAGGCGCGCTCGGCGGTCGCCTCCTTGCCCTCGAACAGCTCGAACCCCGCGGCGCCGAACGCCGCGGCCTGCGCCGGCGTGACGACGGCGACGACATCGGCATCGGCTCCGCGGGCCGCGG